>JBDLIZ010000173.1:0-9417 GCA_039714615.1 Pseudomonadota bacterium
TTCGTCCGGAGTGGGAATCTCGCGCGCGATGAAAGGGTTCGAGGTGTCCACCGTGGGGACACGCTGGAAGTTGATGTCGGTGCGCGAGAACTGCGGCGTAATGTGGTTAATGTAGTCCGGCATGCGGCGCAGGATCGTGTCCACGATGGCCTCGGCAGAATAGCCGCGTTCGGCATTGTCGCGGAAGATTTTCTGGATCCATTCCAGGTTCACCACCGGTACCACACCGATGCCCAGGTCCACGTGCTGGGCCACGTTGGCCTGCTCCGTGACCACGAGGCCGTGCAGGCCTTCGTAGAACATCAGGTCGGTGCCTTCCTCGATGTCTTCCCAGGGTGTGAACTCGCCGGGTTTGGCACTGATGTTGAGACGTCCATTGTGATACTCGGCTTCTTCGTCGCTGTGGATGTAGTAACGTTTCTTGCCGCCACCGGTATCGCCGTAGGTTTTGACCAGGTCTTCCAGGGCGTCGAAGATGTTGGCGTCCGGGCCGAAATGGCTCAGGCCTTCGTCGGCCATCTTGGTCTTCATTTCCACCCGGTTGTAACGGTGGAAACTGTCGCCCTCGACCACCGCGGCCTTGATGCCGTCGCGGTAGAAGATGTGTTCGAAGGCGCGTTTCACCGTGGTGGTACCGGCACCGGAAGAGCCGGTGACTGCGACTACGGGATGTTTCTGCGACATGGGTTACCCCCTAGTGTTGATACGAAAATTCTGCTGCGCCAGGCCGATTCTGCGGGCGTTGTCTGGCCCGTCCCAGGGACGCGAAGGGCGAAACTATAGCAGCTTGGACGCAGATTTGTCCCCGGCCGGGTCAAGCGGGACATTTGTTGCCCGGGGACCGAAAAATTCTCACGAAGGCCAGCCGATACGCTTCGTCGGCGAAGCCGGGTCGCGAGCGCGATGCGCTGAGAACGAACGGGCGCAGCGGGCGAGGTTATACTCCGCCGCCGGGAACAAGACCCAAGAAGATGCCGCGCGTCGAACGTGGGGCCGTTCAGAAACGTGTAAGCTCATCGGGCCGGACCACGAGGGCGACGCTGGCCGCAGTGACGATGTTCATCAGGAAGCACTCGCTGATGCACCGTGTACCGTGTTTCACGGGCGCCGTCTGGGCGGCTCCAGCTTCCCCGCCCCTATGGGTGCCGGGAAGTGCATGAGTAAGCCGGAATGTGATAACTGATGTTTATTGTTGTTTGGCGCGAGTAACATAATCTGGATAATGAAAACATTTATAACTGGCAGCTACATCCTGCTTTTTTGGTTTCTGCTTTCTGGGCATACCGAGCCGCTGCTCATGACATTGGGTGTTCTGTCGACTTTGCTTACCATCTATTTGTCTCACCGGATGAAGTTGATCGACCATGAAAGTCACCCTTTTCATTTGAGTACCCGCTTCTTTCGGTACTGTGTATTTCTGGGCAAAGAAATAACTCTGGCCAATGTTGACGTCATCCGGCGTATCCTCAGACCAGGAACGATCAGCCCTCAGGTTTTTACAATTCCGGTGTCGAAAAAGGCAAGCCTGAGCAAGGTAATGTACGCCAACTCGATTACACTGACGCCGGGCACCGTGACCCTGGAATTGAAAAACGACCAGCTGAAGATTCATGCGCTCAGCAAGGAAGCTGCAGAGGATTTAAAGACTGGCCGCATGGCGGAGCAGGTGCCGGATGAAGGGGATATTGTCTGATGATGTATGTAGCGGCTATGGTTGCCATACTGGTGACGATTCTTCTCGCCCTGGCACGCGCAATCATGGGTCCGACCCTTTATGATCGCATTGCGGCGATGAACCTCCTTGGAACCAAAACTATCCTTCTGATCGCCGTATTTGCCTTTTTGACCGGTCGGCACGATCTGCTGGACATTGCCCTGGTCTACGCACTCATAAACTTTATCGGTGTTGTCGCCGTGCTTAAGCTGGTTGAGCAGGGCAATCTTTACACCGGCGGAGAGGATGTTATCGAGAGCGGCTCAGAGGGGAGTGGCAAATGATTGTCGATATCCTCAGCTGGGTCTGTCTCGTCGCCGGTGGTGTTCTCGGTGTTTTAGGTGGAATCGGGCTGTTCCGTTTTCCGGATTTCTACACTCGTATTCATGCCGCGGGCACCACGGATACGTTGAGCGCCGCCCTGTTTTTCCTGGGCCTGGCCTTCCAGGCCGGTTTGACTCTGGCGAGCTTTAAACTTTTTCTAATTTTTATATTTATTATTCTGACCAGTCCGACTGCGTCTCATGCGCTGGCGAACGCAGCAGTGCTGGGTAGCCTGAAACCGTGGGAAAACAATAAGTGATAGACAGTATCGTAGATATTATGTTGCTGACCTTCCTGACTGTGCAGGCAGTTGCGATTATCTACATGCGCAATCTGTTTGTCGTCATCATGATGTTCGGTGCCTTCAGTTTTATTTCTGCCGGCCTCTTCGTGGTAATGGATGCTGCCGATGTGGCTTTCACCGAGGCGGCGGTTGGCGCAGGTATATCGACAGTGCTCATGCTTGCCACATTGGCGTTGACCTATAAGCCGGATGAAGACAAAGAAGAAAAGATTCCCGTGCACAAGCCTTGGTTACCGTTGACAGTGGTTATCATTACAGGCTCCATGCTGATATACGGCACAATGGATATTCCAGGGTTCGGTGATCCGGATGCACCTGCGCAGCAGCATGTCGCGCCCTATTATATTGAAAGAAGTTTATCTGACACCGGTGTTCCGAATGTAGTCACAGCCGTTCTTGCCAGCTACCGGGGTTTTGATACGTTAGGTGAGGTTACGGTGATTTTCACGGCGGGTATTGCTGTGATGATCTTGATCGGCGGGCGTCGCAAGGATAAGAAAAGATCATCGGGAGATGATCGTGAAACATAATCTCATCCTGCGAATTGTTACGAAATTCCTTGTTCCCCTGATTTTTCTGTTCGCTCTTTATGTGCAGTTCCACGGCGACTTCGGTCCTGGTGGCGGATTTCAGGCCGGCGTGATATTCAGTGCGGGCATCATTCTCTATGCCCTCATATTTGGTGTTGAATCTGCCAAAAAAGTCATACCAAACAATATACTGCGACTTCTTGCCAGCCTGGGTGTCCTGATCTATGCCGGTACCGGCGTCGCGAGCCTGTTACTTGGCGGAAATTATCTTGAATACGGGGTGCTCGCATCTTCCCAGATTGCCGGGCAACATCTCGGCATTCTGCTGATTGAACTGGGTGTGGGTATTACGGTGATGTCGATCATGCTGATAATATTTTTCGCGTTTGCGGACAGGGCGCGGCCTGAGTCGGAATAGATGTTATGAGTATTATAATAGGGCATTACAATTATTGGATGGTCATCATCATAATGATGGCGGGATTCTATACCGTAATCAGCCAGGGTAACCTAATCAAGAAGATTGCCGGCCTGAATATCTTTCAGGTGTCCGTATTTCTTCTCTATATCAGCATTGGTAAAGTTGAGAACGGTGCTGTTCCCATCATTGAAGAAGGCGTGACGCTATACTCCAATCCCCTTCCGCATGTGTTAATACTCACCGCAATCGTGGTAGGTGTCGCGACGACTGCGTTGGGGTTGGCTTTAGTCGTGCGCATCAAAGAAGCCTACGGTACCATTGAGGAATCCGACATACATGAACAGGATAATTCGTTGTGATAGAGCAACATTTAAGCCTGCTCATCGTCGTTCTACCCCTAGTCGCGGCACCCATTATTGCTGCCTTGCCCAATGGGCGTTTGCCTTGGTTTTTGAGTATTGCCGTCAGTTGGGCGGTCTTTGGACTTGCTTCGTGGCAGCTCGCTTTAGTGAGCGGCGGCACCTCGTTTAGTTATGAGCTAGGGGGCTGGTCACCACCTTGGGGAATCGAATATCGGATCGATACGATCAACGCTCTCGTGGCACTTATCGTGTCGGGCATAGCGGCTGTCACACTAATCTATGCTCTAAAAAGTATCGAGAGGGAGATAGCTTACAGAAATATTTCCTTATTTTACACGGCATTTATGCTGTGTCTTACCGGTCTCCTGGGTATCGCGCAAACCGGTGATATCTTTAACCTATTCGTCTTTCTGGAGATATCCTCTTTATCCTCGTATGCGCTGATCAGCATGGGTTCCCGGCGCCAGGCACTGACGGCGGCCTACCAATACTTAATCATGGGAACGATAGGCGCGACCTTCTTTCTGATAGGGGTGGGTTTCTTATATGCGATGACCGGTACCTTGAACATGGATGACCTCTCACAGAGGTTACCGGATTTACTGGCGCATGGAACGGTACATACCGCTTTCGCCCTGATTACGGTGGGCTTTGCTCTCAAGCTCGCTCTGTTTCCGCTCCACCTGTGGCTGCCTAATGCGTATACCTACGCACCATCAGTCGTCACCATTTTCCTGGCGGCAACGGCGACCAAAGTGGCCGTGTACGTCATGCTTCGCATTGTTTTTACGGTGTTTGGTTTCTCGCTTATAGAAAACACTCCAGCCGATGAGCTGCTTCTGGCGCTATGCGTAGCCGGGGTCTTGCTGATGTCCTTCTACGCGATTTATCAGCAGGATAGTAAACGCCTGTTGGCTTACTCAAGTGTGGCCCAAATCGGTTACATGATGCTCGGCGTCAGCCTCGGTTCAATGTTGGGCGCCACGGCAACCCTTGTGCATCTGTTTAACCATGCGTTGATGAAGGGAGCTCTCTTCATGGCGATTGGAGCCATCGTCTACCGCATCGGGTCGAGCAGGATTGAACACCTCTCCGGACTGGGCCGGCAAATGCCATGGACATTCGGCGCCATTGTCATCGGAGGTCTGAGTCTAATCGGGGTTCCAGGTACCGCCGGGTTCGTCAGCAAATGGTACCTGGTGCTAGCCGCTATCGAACAACAGCATTGGGCGATCGCGGCGGTGGTTCTCGTCGGCTCACTTTTCGCGGTGGTTTACGTTTGGAAATTGATTGAAGCCCTTTACTTTCAGTCCAAAAACGGCAGCGCAGATGTAAGGGAGGCACCGCTGATCTTCCTGATTCCCACCTGGGCACTGGTTTTGGCCAACATCTACTTCGGCATTGATACGGACCTTACTGTAGGCGTAGCACAGCAGGGAGTTCAGTTGTTATTGGCGGAAAGCCGCTGATGACTTTGGCCAGCGAAACCCTGATCATCCTTTCCGTCCTTCTGCCGGTGGTTGCGGCCGTCTTGATCGTGCTTTCGGACAAGAACCCGAATGTGCGCGAGGCGATTACCTTGGCGACCGCTTCTGTTGTTGCGGTCATGGTCGTTATGCTCGCTTCCCGGTTGCTGGAGGGAGAATCACTCAGTTGGCACGTGACCAGCGTATTGCCCGGTATCGATATCAGCTTTTCTATCGAACCGCTCGGCATGCTGTTCGCGCTCGTCGCGGGCACGTTGTGGTTGGTGACTTCCGTCTATTCCATTGGGTATATGCGTGGCCATCACGAGCAAAACCAGACACGTTTTTATGCCGCGTTCGCCGTAGCGATAGGAAGCACCCTGGCGACGGCCTTCGCGGCAAATATGTTTACCCTCTTTCTCTGCTATGAGATCTTGACCATATCGACCTATCCGCTGGTTACGCACTCCGGAACACCGGAGGCGAAGCGCAGCGGCCGCATCTATCTTGGCATACTGCTCGGAACCTCCATTGGGCTGCAACTACTGGGCATCCTGATTACCTGGTCTGCCGCAGGGACCCTCGACTTCACAGTTGGAGGTGTTCTGGCGGGAAAACTCGATCCTGCATTCGCGGGTTTGCTCTATGCGCTCTTTGTTTTCGGGGTGGGGAAGGCGGCCGTCATGCCCTTTCACAAGTGGCTGCCTGCGGCCATGGTCGCGCCGACCCCCGTTAGTGCCTTGCTCCATGCCGTTGCGGTCGTGAAGGCAGGTGTCTTCACCATCCTGAAAGTCACTATCTATATATTCGGCATAGATTTCATTACCGGGTCGGGGGCGAGTGATGTGCTGATCTGGTTTGCCGCGCTCACCATATTGCTCGCGTCTTTGATCGCGATGACAAAAGACAATCTTAAGGCGCGGCTGGCTTACTCGACCATCAGCCAGCTAAGTTACATTGTTCTAGGTGCATTGATCGCGACCGAGATGAGTATTCTCGGTGCCTCGCTGCATATCACCATGCATGCCTTCGCAAAAATCACGCTGTTTTTTGCGGCCGGTGCCATCCTTGTTGCGGCGCACAAATCCGACATAAGCGATATGCGTGGGCTGGGCCGCGCGATGCCGATTACATTTGCCGCTTTCACCATCGGCACATTGAGCATAATCGGCCTGCCGCCTTTCGGCGGCGTCTGGAGTAAATGGTATTTGGCCCTGGGTGCAGTGGATGCGGAGGAGTGGGCCTTGGTGGCCGTGTTCATGATCAGCTCCCTGCTGAATATCGCATACCTGCTGCCGATAGCGATCAGGGGATTCTTTTCGGCGCCCAGGGACGGCACTGTTTACGCAGAGGTGCGGGAGGCGCCATTGCCCATGTTAATCGCCATCAGCATTACATCCCTGATGTGCCTTGTGCTGTTCTTCTATCCGGACACCTTTTATCAGTTGGCCCTAGATGCCGCGGGAGCACACTGACATGCCTGATAAACAGAACGCGGAAAAACAGTATCTGTTTGACAACCCGCGCAATGTATCCCGCTTTTTGACGGGCTTTTATATTGTTTGCGGGATCCTGTTGCTGCTGGATTTCGTTTTTCATCGACACACAACCCATCCATGGGAAAACCTTTCGGGTTTCTATGCCATCTATGGGTTTGTCGCCTGCGTCCTGCTGGTGTTGATCGCCAAAGAGATGCGCAAGGTCCTGATGCGTAAGGAAGATTATTACGATGTGGGTGAGTGAGCTGCCCCCGTTTGTTCCGTTTTTTATTGCGGCCTTACTGGTCCTTGTGACACGTGGTGCCCTGCGTGGCGCCATTTTGCTGGCAACCCCGATTCTGGGAGGGCTGCATCTTTGGCTGGGTGTTCAACCTTATGTACCCATGGTGGCAACAGATACGCTCGTTGCGGCCTCTGAATTGTCGTTTTCGCTGTCTCTTTTCAACTATAACCTCGAGCTGATGCGGGTGGACAGGCTGAGCCTGTTGTTCGGCTACCTGTTCCACATTGCGAGTTTTATTGCCGTTATCTTTGCTTTGCATGTAAAGGACACAACGCAACAGGTAGCGGGCATGCTCTACGTCGGCAGCGCGTTGGGCGCAGTGTTTGCTGGTGATCTGTTGAGCCTGTTCCTGTTCTGGGAAGGTTTGGCGCTGAGCTCGGTATTTCTCGTATTGGCGCGTCGTACCGACCGTGCGTTGAATGCCAGTATCCGCTATCTGATATTTCAGGTGATGTCGGGTGTGCTGTTGCTGGCGGGCGCTCTGATCCATTACAAAGAAACAGGCTCAATGGCGTTTAATTTCATAGGCGTCGAGGGTCTGAGTGGCTGGTTGATCCTTCTGGCATTCGGGATCAAGTCCGCATTTCCATTTCTGCACAACTGGCTGACAGACGCCTATCCTGAATCAACGCCGACCGGCACAGTATTTTTGTCGGCCTTCACGACGAAGGTCGCTGTTTATGCGCTGGCAAGAGGATTCCCCGGTACGGAACTTTTGGTGTATATCGGGGCCGCCATGACCTGTTTTCCGATCTTTTATGCGGTAATCGAGAACGATCTTCGCCGTGTACTGGCCTACAGCATGATCAACCAAGTCGGATTCATGGTATGTGGTGTTGGTATCGGTACGGCCCTGGCTTTGAACGGTGCAGTGTCCCACGCCTTTAATGACGTTATATTCAAGGGACTCTTGTTCATGACCATGGGGGCGGTGTTGCATCGTGTGGGCAACATCAATGGGTCGGACCTTGGCGGACTCTACAAGTCGATGCCGAAAACGACTGTTTTGTGCATCGTTGGTGCATCCTCGATTTCTGCATTTCCGCTGTTTAGTGGTTTTGTCAGCAAGTCGATGGTCATGACGGCAATGCTCGAGGAGGGATACGAGTATATCTGGCTGATGTTGTTATTTGCATCGGCCGGCGTATTTCATCATGCGGGTATAAAGATTCCCTACTTCGCGTTCTTTCATCATGACTCCGGTATTCGCACGGAGGAAGCGCCCACCAATATGCTGGTGGCGATGGTGATTGCGGCATTGTTGTGTGTATTTATCGGCTCGCAGCCACAGTACCTTTATGCGTTGTTGCCGTGGCATGTGGACTACTGGCCATATGACGTTACGCACGTACTCGCACAACTTCAGCTTCTGTTCTTCTCTGCGCTCGCCTTTGTCTGGCTCAACAAGCAGGGGATTTACCCTCCGGAACTGCACTCTGTGAATCTGGACGCGGAATGGTTCTATCGCAAACTGATGCCCGCAACCGGACGGGTTGGTTTCAGCGTTATCGAGAAATTCAACAGGTCACTCGTTCAGGCAATTCATCGGACATTCGAAACAACCGTAAGGACGAGTCGGTTGTCGCAGTTTCATCTGGCGGACAGTTGGCCAACAGGAAGCATGGTGTTATGGATCGGCATCATCCTCGGTGGATACTTGTTGATGAATGCTTGGCTTTAGGGCGCAGCCCACCGGGTGGGGATATCCTGCTGCCTGCCTGTCGGAACAATCGGTCACAACCCCTTCGCCTGGCGTGCGCCTTGGTTCGAGATTCTCGCCCAAGAGGTTCGACCTGAAGAGGTGATCGGCCGCCTCGGGCGCCATTACTTTCTTTCCCAGAGCAGGGCGACAGGGGGCTGAAAGTAGAAAAATATTAGGATATACTAATCGACTTTAGTCCGGCAGGTCCCTGCCGTTGTTCGAGAGGGCCGACCCGGTGAACTACAGATAATTGGGGGCAGAAAGTGAACTGGATTCTCGACATTATCCGCAGCGCACCCGGCCGTTTCGTACCTTTTCTCAGCTGGATCGGCGAGTTGCGGGATGCCGCCACCCTCCGCGCGGACATCATCGCCGGTATCACCGTCGCCCTTGTGCTGGTTCCCCAGTCCATGGCTTACGCCCAGTTGGCCGGGTTGCCACCCTATTACGGCCTCTACGCCTCCTTTCTGCCACCTGTTATCGCCTCGCTGTTTGGTTCCTCCCGGCAGCTCGCCACCGGACCCGTGGCCATGGTGTCCCTCATGACGGCCACCGCGCTGGAACCCATTGCCGCCGCGGGCAGCGAAGGGTTTCTGGCCTACGCGATGCTGCTCGCCCTGATGGTGGGCGTTTTCCAGTTGGCGCTTGGTTTCCTGCGCCTGGGCGTGCTGGTGGACCTGTTGTCCCATCCCGTGGTGGTGGGTTTCACCAACGCCGGTGCCATCATCATTGCCACTTCGCAGCTCAACAAGCTCTTTGGCGTGGCCAAGGGCGGGGGTGAACATCACTACGAAGTCGTGTGGAATACGCTG
>JBDLIZ010000174.1:0-9408 GCA_039714615.1 Pseudomonadota bacterium
AATTTTTACAGAGGATATCTTTCAGGAACTATTTCTAACGAGCAAGCCCCAGGCAAATCATCGCAGTATGACATCCTGCAGCTGAGCTGGAGTAATATACCTATCATTTACTGCCCGTACCTCTGCACCAGCCGCCTCCAAACGATGATGCCAGTCCGCGATTCTGGCTTTAAGTTTTTCATAATTATTTTGGTCAATAGGTAGCACCCGATATACCAAAATAACCCTTGTATTCAAGAGTTGGGGTAATTTTACGGTCTGGCTCTTATTAACTTCCTCTCGTAAATCCGACAAAATAATGAGGAGTTTAGTCTTATAGTCCCCATACAACACTGATTCTGCAAATGAACTGATAGCCCCCGAGATATCAGTTAGATTCTGACGATTCCGTGTGACAACAACTTTTGGGCATTGTTGAACTAGGAACTGTCTTAGTCTTTTCTTTCCCGGACTCAGAATTGTTGGATTATATTCTACTTTACACAGTGGTTTCGCAGCGAAACTCTGGGTACCTATGGGTAGATAACGGTAGATAATAGGGTAGGATAACCAATCGGTCAGTTCGATCAGTGCCTCGCCAATAGTCTTCAGCAATCTTTCATTGCGTAGTCGGTCTTTGTTAGTTAACCATGAGCCTGACAAATCAACCAACACCGTCACTGATGACTGAGGATCTCCCCTTGAGCTACAGGCATATACAAGGCTAACTATTAACACAAGAAGAATATTCCTAGTTACAACTAGTAAGCGAATAGCCATTTTTCCATTCAACTTGTTAGTCCCATTGAGCAGGCATTAGGACACATATCAATAACTCCATTCGTGTCGTTTTGTGATTGTAACGCCTCATCAACATGTTTTTGTTATATTACCTATAGAAAAAATAACCATACCTTATTAGATGCATACTGATAATTAGGTGAATGATATTTTTAAATGCATAAATGTGCTCAGCGCAAACTTAAAAGTCTTGGCTCTCTGATAAGCTTTGTGACACTGTAGCAATATATCTCTAGCCAAGTGAGTGCGCATAAGCTATGTATCAGCTTATCGTGAGTGGTACAATGCACCCAGAATGTCATCGGTTCAACAGGTCGTTAATCCTCCTTCGGTTATCTGATTTTCAGTAATGATTTACGCGCTTTTAGCGTTGGCGGTAGAAATCTTCTTCTCGGTAAAACGCCGCCACAACACAATGGCTGGAAATCCACCTATGTACAGGATAATACCTAGGACTTGGAGTAGGAAAGACAGAAGGTGAAGTATAAGCCATACTAAGCCTATGATGACAACTGCAATTAAATAAAAAAAAGCGTTTATAATTCCAAATGCCGCAACAATAATCGATGGGACAAAACCGCCTACTAACACAAGCGCGAAAGTTGTCGCAAGGAGGATGAAGAACCACAACCAGTTGCGAATCCCCTCGGAATTCGTAACCAGGATGAGATTAAACACGATAATGACAGTGATTGCGGCCACTGCGATGCCAATAATGAATAACCACTTGGCAGCCCGCAGGTTCTCCATGCTCTTTTGATTGGTAAGGTTGCGAAGTGGCGACATGATGATATAGCTCGCGCTTAGGAGGACAAGTGTCTCTGCAGCGGCTATACCACCGTTCAACCATGGGGGGCTGGCAACCATGAATGATTGCTCCTGGAGAAACAGAAACTGTGCCCATACAAAGACTACCATCACAGCGCTCACCATAACGAGAAACATAACGTTAATGCTGTAGAAACGTGCTACGTCACGTTCGTCGAGTTCTACATATGCATTATGAGTCATCGGGGGAATGTCATTGCAAATCTCATGAGCACGGTCAATCTGCTTGTTTATTTCCTGAACCAGCAGTGAATTTCCTCCACCCAGTGATATCATTGCTGTTTTAAATTCTTCTAGATCTTTTTTCGCCTGCGTCACCTTCTCCAGCACCCGATCAAGGTGCTGTTCCGTGCGTTTGTAATGTCGATGAATACTTCCGACTGCCGACCGACTCAGTTTGTGGAGACCCTCAATGATCAGATGGCCTGTATACACAAGTACGCCAACGACTACGAAACCTAACGGAGCTAACCAGAATTTAAATATTGTTGGTAGCTCGTAAGGAGCAAATAAGGTCTCTAATACTGATGACATCGGAGCACTCAATGCCATGTAAAAAAATCCTTCAATCAACATCAGGAATGCGATCAGTATTAGAAGGCCAACCTCAGCAAGTGGTGTTCGAATGCTTTGTTGTTTATGCTGTTGTTGCCAAAAGAGCAACATACCTAGAATGAGTTCCATTGCAGAAAAGAAGATGGACAATATGACGGAGATCGGAATACTGGAAATTCTCACCGAGATAAAACTGCGGAAAAACTCATTCAGCATAAAGGTGTTGATAATAATCATACCACCTCCACCGATGACACCAACCAATAGCTTTGTCAGCCCCCCCCGTCGATTTGAGACATCCTCAATCAGGGCAGGTGGCTCAAGTTCATTCAGATTATTTTGGGGCAAACTTTGGGCGTTAAATTTCGTGATCTCGCGCAGTAACCCAGTGAGGGCGCTTTTCGTGTGGAATTGATGGTTGCCTATTTTCTTGCAGGAAGTTCGAAGCTGCTTGCCTACGCTCACTATCTGGTTGCGTAGTATCTTCTGGTTGTGATCAAATACATACTTGAGTTTGAAGATTTGGTGAAACCGTTCAGGTACTGCATAGACAGCAGCAAGGGTACGAGTTACAGCTTTATATAAGACCTCAGCTCGTTCGCGTAAATATTCCTGGAATGTACTAATGGGAACTATAGAAGCAAAGTGTGCGAGAGCTATTGGTACTGAAATGATTAGCCAGGCGACTAGCCATACTAGTGCCGCTATGGCGTATTTTGTGGCAAATGCAAGGGACGGATGAATAGTGGCCAAGTCGGTAATTAAGGAATCCATGTTTGCTTCACATCAGTTTTTCATAGTTATTAAGGAGGCATGTAGTGGTCCAGAAAATACAAACACGTTATTAAGCCGCTATGATTACTGCCTCAAATTCTGCTGGAATTGAACGCCCAAGCTAGTAGTGCCATCGTCTGCATTTGTAGAACATCTCGATATAATCAACGACATCCTGCCTAACAATATCTCCGCCAATTTTAGGTTGTATGCTAGTCTCGAACCCGTTATGAATTAAAGCCTTAGAAAAAAGGTTCACTAACTAAAATACACTCTGGGTTTTGCGGAGTGTGTTTTTATTGATTTATCCTTGCATTCAACAGCTTATATGGTTGATTTTACAATGAGTGCATCACGGAGATTTTGGCGAAGGTATTGTAACTAAAATAGCGATTTATTAGAGTCTATGACTGATAGTACTGTATAAATTAAGGTGATACATGCAAGTTTAAGGAGTACGGGATAAATAATTTTGCCTCTTCGAGGATATCTGTGGGTCGATACATTCACAATACCAGTCTATCTGATTGAATTATATAAAGAAAGTGTACGCTAGCGTCTCATTATTTTTAGGTATCAAAAACTTATTCCTGTTTTGAAGACATCAATCGCCTACCATCGCCATGAATTGCGGGGTGAAATCCACGGGCTGTCCACACGTAGTTCGGCGCCAAGATGTAGTGATTACCCACAGGTATCCCTGAGGAGCCAATTTTTTAAGCAGATGAGGCTGTAAAAGTTATATAGAGTCATAAAATAATCGTGGATTCTTGTATGGGCCTACCCAAATAAGTCCTGTTTTCTTCTTGGTATTGCTTAAACCTTAATCAAATGGCTACACGAACACACACTATAAAAACGCAAGTTCTTTGGTTGTCTTTATTTTCCGTTCTCGGCCTGCTTGTATTTAGGCCTGTTTCCGGTTCTTTGGTGGAAAACAAAGTAAATAATGAACTGGGGTGGAAGTTCGAGTATGACGACAGCGACCGCGTCACCAAGGTAATCGATCCTGCAGGCCTTAGTACAAAGATACGATACATACTCGACAAGGCTAAACGTTTGCGCAAGTTTGTTCAGACCACTGCCGAAGGCTCAACAGTGATCCATGAATTCGACGAGCGGGGTCGGCGCAGCAGTATGAGGGATGAAGTAGGTACCGTGACCTATGGCTACGATGACCTGAGTCGCCTGATCCGTGTGCATCGTCGGGGTGTTCCTACCATCACTTACAGCCACGATACGCTGGATCGCATCAAGAGCCTCCAGGTAGGAGACTTCTACCGCATCGAATACTACTACGATTTCCTCGGCCGGCTGGAATCCATGAAAACGCCTGTCGGTGTCATTCGTTACGACTATCTGACGGAACAGGGAAAGGTGATTCGCACCCTGCCGAACGGTGTGAAGACCATCTCTGACTACGAGCCCAACGGGGAACTGCGTAAGATCACCCATGGTTTGTCGAGTAGTCCCAATGATAACAGTTACCGGATTCTCGCCGAGTACAGATACCAATATCGCCCTGACGGTCTGATCGAAGCAATCCAGGAGCGCTCCGCAGCCCGTAAATTCGTGCGGACCTACGAATACGACACGGTCGGCCGGCTGGTTGGAGCAACCGGGCCGCAGGGGCGGCAGCATGCTTATGAGTATGACCTCGTGGGTAACCGTATCAAAGCCCTGTCGTCAGTAAGACCCCCGCAGAGCCTCAGCTATGACTGGGTTGGACGGGTGACAAGCATCGATGGCACTCTAGGCGAGTATGATGTCGCTGGAAATTTGACCTCCGCAAACATTGGCAGGACGAGCCTGAGGTATCGCTACAACCAGGATAACCGGTTGGCCGAAGCGCTAAACGGCAAAGTGACTTACCGCTACGACGGCGAGGGGCAGCTCATTGCACGCAAGACCGGCGGGATCGAGACCACCTTTATTCCAGACCCTCTCTCTGCAAACTGGCAACCTCTGGTCATGAAGGAAGAATCAGGTCATCGAACTTTATTGGTATGGGATGGCGCGACCCCTCTGATTATGATTCGGGATGGTAAAGCTGAATATCTGCTGCACGATCATCTAGGCTCGGTGCGGCTGGTGGTGGATGATCAGGGCAATGTAACCCAGCGTCTCGATTACGATCCATTTGGCTCCATGACGGATTCTGCTATGACAGAGGATTTCGCTCCGCGTTTTGCCGGGTTGTTTTGGGATTCTGTTGGAAGCGTGTATCTCACGCGCGCCCGGGCCTATTCACCTCGGATTGGGCGGTTTTTGCAGGTTGATCCTCAGCTGCGGATTCCGTTTGGCTCGCAAAAGGATTTGTCGGTATATGCGTATTGTGGTGATGATCCGGTGAATTTCGTGGATCTAGATGGGGCGGCGCCCCTTAATGTTAACACGAGGGATGTCTGGTGGGATGCTTTCTGGAAGGACTTGCGCGGGCACTTGTTTGATGCTCGGCGGGGAAAAGACGTCCTCGCAGATTATTCGGATGCCCATATGAGGAATGCTCGAGGTTCCGGTATTGCTGCCGGTTTGACAGCTACGGCTTTAGACATAATTGGAGGATACATACCAGGAGAAGGTGGCAATCGAGGGCAAGCTTACGCATCCGTCGGATGGTCGCTGGCTATGGGCGGTTTTAGTTCGGGCGGCGGCGTGGCAACGGCATTAAAAACTGTTGGTTATACAAGAACTACAAGTTCGGCCATCGTCAATTCTGCTCAAGGAAATTACTCAGCAGCGCTTTTGGATACGGGTTCTTTGGGTGGAGCTGCTCTTAGTGCAGGCGCTATTGATGTTTTCGGTTACTATAGCTCAGCGTACGATACCTACAAAGCAGCATCTATTGGTGGTGGCTCAACAAACCAAGTGTTTTCCTATGTTACCGGGGCAAGAGACGCGGTGATTGGTTCGTTTACGTTCAGCATGGGTCAGTTTCTTAATTTCGTCGGAAAGGACTCGAACTGGATAGGCGCTAACCGCGGTGGAGGTGAGTTTTCAGGGCTATGGCAAAAGGATTCTCTCGGCAGGTTCCCATTGGGGAACACTGAAGTCGGCACAAAAGGCAAGCACCTGCCTTGGGACGAAGCGGCAAAGTGGCACGATACACAAGATTACGTAAACTGGCACGCCGACAAAGGTACTGAGGTTAAGGTGCCTTGGGGAAATGGTCAGTTCAAGTACTTCACATCGAGAGGCAAAGAATCCTCGACCCACGACCGGGAGGTAGTTCAGTTTGCGAGCGGCAAGCGACTCGACTACCCCATTACCGATTCACCAAGAACTTCGCATCCTGTTGATTTATCGGTTCTGAGGCAGAAATATCCAGTATCTGACAGGCGTTCGAACATGTCCCCCACAACCGTAGGCGGCGTCTACCTCGGCGGCGCAGGCCAAACCCTCGAAGCTGTCGGTGTGATCGAAGGCATCTCCATCGACTCCAACAACAACCTGATTCTGCTGAGCCAGACGGGCGAGAAAATCGATCTGCCGCCGTTGCGAATCGATGATGTGGTGACGGTCTTTCGCTCGGTCTACATCCATGGCGAAGGCCCCACGGTGACCATCGATCCGAACCCTAAAAACCCTGAAGGATCGGCGATGATCATCAGGCATGGCAAGGCGACAGAGAACACCTATGTCGGCTGGGTGTTGTACCAGGCCGACCGGTTGATGAAGGGCTATACCCTGGGGGTAGACAACGAGTCGACGGAAGAAGTGAGTTCTGTGGTGCCTGGTTATACCAAGGTGCTGAATACCATCTACTTCGGTGGAGAGTCTCCGCAGAAACTGCGCAAGAAAGGCCACTGGGAGCGCTTCTGGATCGTGCCGGCGGAGGCGCGGCGGTTCGGCGCGGGGAAGAAAACAAGACTTACGCTGTTCGATGTGCCCCTGAAGGTCAAGACTCAGAGCATGAAGTGGAAAAATGGAAAACTGGTAGATGATCTCCGCGGCAGGTCCTCCCCTGGGGCCCTCGCGTTCACTGATTGGTTTACCCGTAACTATAACCATATCGCCGAGGAACGATTCCTCACGCCTCCACCCGAATCTGGGATCATCGATCCTGTACCGGTGTTTACCGAATTGCGCCGCATCGCGCTCATCACGGCGATTGCCGAGAAACTGCGCGATCAGGGGATTCAGCTGCCCTTCTGGATGCGTGACTATGAAATTCAGGCAGTGCCGTTTGAAAAGTTTACCCCTGGTTTAGAAGTCACGCGTTCCAAACAGCGAGTCGCTGCCCGCGTTTATGGCGGCGTACAGTTGTCCCCGGAGGATAAAGATGTCCGGGATTTCACGCCAGACAGTAAACTCGCCAAACTGTCCAAGGATGAGCGACAATCGGTACGCAAAAAGATCAAACTAGCTGGCGTCCTGGATGAAGTGGTCCAAGGCGAGATGATTTCGGTCGCGCCACTCAAGGTTCGGCAATTCTCGCATCAGGGAACCGGCTACCAGGCAGTTGCTCTACCGGGTGGAGATACCCAGGCGCTTGCCCCCGCTCGGTTACGGGAAGTGGATCTGTCGGTAACCGTCGAAGGAGGTCGTTATATTGAGCTGGTGCGTCATTACAATTCTTTCTTCAATCCCAACGGTTCCTGGGGTAAGGGTTGGACCCAGGACCTTCCCCGTCTCGACCAAACCAAGGTGCCGGTTCGTCGGGAAGGCAGCAAAGTAAGTTATCGTACAGCTTTCGAGTTGATTACACCGTTGAACAGCATAAATGCACGCTTTGCTAGAATCGAAAAAGTGCCCACGCTCAACAACAGCCGTCTTCAGGTTCCGGACAAACCCTCCGAGTTCTTCGGCTTGGCGGACGGCCAGCCTGATTTTCTGTCAGGATCGACCCTCAAGCTGATCCGCAAGGATGGCGGCGCCTGGCACTTTAGCAAGGCCGGAAGCCTGGTGGCGATCGAAAAGGACGGATTCCGGACCGTCTATGAAAGGAATGCAGACGGGCGACTTACACGGATCGTTGGACTCCTAGGAAAGCGGCCAGTGGCGTTTATTGAGTTGAAATACGAATCATCGGGGAGACTAAAATCCGCCAAGGCCAATAAAGCTGATCATGAGTCCACAGAGACTGTAGTACGTTACGAGTACGATAGTGCAGGCAGACTTTCGGGCATTGTCTCGCAGTCGGGAAGATTCGGTTACCGTTACCAGGGTCCGTGGGTGACGGACGTTACTTACCTGGCAGGAGATCCCGAGGGAAAGTCGATCAAGGAGGTGGCATTGCGTAGCTTTGAATACAACCCGAGGGGTCAGTTGCTGAGCGAGATCGCTGCCGACGGAACAAAAACGACCTACAAAGTAAGGTCGGACACCAAAGGAAGCACCGTAACAGTGATGCAGTCCGGCAAGGAATCGGTTACTAATACTATTCGGTATGGTTTGGCCTTCAAACCGATAGAAGCCAAGTATGCTGATGGCACACAGGCCTCTTGGCGCTATCCAGGAAATGGGGATTCGGTCCTAGATCTCAAAGATTCTGAAGGAAACACCATTCGGCTCACGGAGTCCGCCGATCAGCGTCAACGCACGCTCCAACTTGATGAAAAACACCAGATCACCAGCGAATTTGACACAGCGGGACGCATGACCTCTTTGTCCGAAAACGGGCGTACCTTAATAGAGCAGAAGTGGTCTCCCAATGGGCAACTCCAGGTAGCAAAAAATGAAACCCTGGCCGAGCATTTCGAGTATGATGCGGACGGTTTGGTTTCCCGCGTAGTCCAGACACCACCTGGCGAGAGCGGCCAATTCAAGCGCTGGCAGGAAACGAAGGTCGATCCCACTGGCCGACCAATAGAAATCAAGGATTATCGTGGCATGCATTTGTCCATAGCCTACGATGATGATGGCGAGTTTGAAGGGGTTGTGATCCGTCTTGGCGCAAAAAAATACGGATTCAAAGTTATTCGGGACAAATTCGGCCGAGTGCAGGAAATCAAGTCTTCGTGGGGGGATCAGCGGTACGATTACGACGCCAAGGGACGCCTCACAAAGGTGGAAGTAGATAGAGGCGGTGCTACAACAGCTTGGGCAAGATGGAAGTCGGACTATCTGCATAAGATAAAGCAGTTCGACGGTGGCGATCTTTCCTTGATCTACTACAAGAACAGGGATCTGTCCGGGTTGCTGAAGCTGATCACCGCACCTAACCGGCTAGTACTGAGCTACCAGTATGACGTGACGAACCGACTTTCCAAGATCAATGTTGGTAACGCATACCGGTTAGCTTTAGATTACGATTTCGAGGGTAGGTTGACTAGCTGGTATTATCGACCGGTGGATGGATGACGTTTTCCATTATTTAACCTACAACTCATAGCGCCTGAATCTCCTGAAGTTTTCTACAAAAAACTCAAGGGTCTTGTTCCGTGCCTTTTCGGTCAGCGTGACACCATTTTCCGAGGCTCCTTAACCCGCTCCTCACCCCGAACTCCGTCAAAGACTTTCAATTTCTTC
>JBDLIZ010000175.1:0-9358 GCA_039714615.1 Pseudomonadota bacterium
GAAAACAGATATCCCATCACTGCAATGATGATAAGGCCGATCAATCCATAGGATTTCAGGGCATCACTAACGGCTATCAAGGTGCGCGTGAGCCAAGGCAGTTGTTGGCCCAAATGTTCGAACACCTGGGTTACCTGCGGGACGACATAGGTCAGCAGTCCGCCGGCGACCAGCAGTGCCACAATGGTGAGGATCAGTGGGTAGAACAATGCCATCCCCAGGCGTTGCTGCATTTCATGGCGTTGCTCGGTATAGTCGGCCAGACGCTCCAGAACCGCATCCAGGTGACCTGATTTTTCCCCAGCGGCAACCGTGGCGCGGTAAAGGTCAGGAAAGGCTGCCGGAAACTCGCTCAGTCCGGCTTCCAGGGTGTGGCCTTCGTTGACCTTGGCGCGTACCGTCGAGACGATGCGCCTTATTCTCGGTTTGTCCGTCTGTTTGGCCGTCGTGCTCAGGGCGTCTTCCAAGGGCGTGCCCGATCTGACCAGAGTGGCCAGTTGGCGGGTAAACAGGGCGAGTTCGGCGGCCTTCAAGCCCCGAGATAGACTCCGTTTTATTCCTCCCTGCGCCTTCTCTGCGACAACTAGACTCACCTCCAACGGTGTAAGTCCCATCTTCCGCAGAATCTGGCGGGCCTGGCGGGGGGTGTCACCCTCGATGACACCTGATCGCTCCCGACCGCTGCGGTTCAGGGCTATGTATTCAAAGGCTGGCATGTTAAGTAGGCGTTAATCCTCTTGGGTGAGGCGCATGATCTCTTCCAGGGTAGTGACTCCGGAGAACACCAGGCGCATACCGTCTTCTCGAATGCCTGGTGACAGGGTTCTGGCATGGCGTTCCAATTCGCGTTCCGAAGCTATATCGTGAACCATGTTGCGCATTTCCTCATCCAGAACGACCAGTTCATAGATCCCGGTACGTCCGGAATAACCGGTGCCGTTGCAGGCCTTGCACCCCTTGTGAGTGTAGATGGTAGGAAGTGCATCGCGAGATATTTCACCCAGGACTACCCGGAGTTGATCGTATTCTGCGGAATTGGCCGTATGCGGCTGTCTGCACTGTTGACACAATGCCCTGACCAGGCGTTGGGCCAGCACGGCGATGACGCTCGAAGAGAGTAAAAAGGGTTCCACGCCCATATCCCGCAGGCGGGTGATTGCGCCTACCGCGGTATTGGTGTGCAGGGTGGAGAATACCAGGTGTCCGGTCAGACTGGCTTGCACAGCGATTTCCGCTGTTTCCAGGTCCCGGATCTCACCGACCATCACCACATCCGGATCTTGTCGTAGAATGGCTCGCAGACCCCGGGCAAAGGTCATATTCACCTTGTTATTGACTTGGGTCTGACCGATGCCGTCGATAAAATATTCGATGGGATCTTCAACGGTCAGGATATTGCGCTTCTTATCGTTCAGGCCGCCGAGCGCGGCATAAAGGGTCGTGGTCTTGCCGGAGCCGGTGGGGCCGGTGACGAGTATGATACCGTGAGGCCTTTGGATGACCGTATTGACTTCTCGATGGATTTCTTTGGCCATGCCAAGGTGTTCCAGGTCCAGGCGTCCCGCCTGCTTGTCCAGCAGCCGCAATACCACCCGTTCGCCATGTCCGGAGGGCAGGGTGGATACACGCACGTCCACCGCCCTTCCCGCTACCCGGAGCGAGATC
Organism: Pseudomonadota bacterium; assembly: GCA_039714615.1. GTDB lineage: Bacteria > Pseudomonadota > Gammaproteobacteria > JAAEPA01 > JAAEPA01 > JAAEPA01. Next base: position 1,666 of record JBDLIZ010000175.1, read on the forward strand.
CGCCCGTCCTGGGGGACCCGTTTCTCCGCGATGTCCAGTTTGGCCATGACCTTGATACGCGAGACGATTACCGAGGCCATATTCCTTGGTGGTTGCAATACTTCGCGCAACACCCCATCGACCCGGAATCGCACTGACAGCTGAGACTCGAAGGGCTCGATGTGAATGTCGGAGGCGTTCTCCCTGATCGCCTCCGTGAGCAGGGCATTGATCAGGCGGATGATCGGGGCATCGTCATCGGCCTCCATCAGGTCCTCGGGTTCAGGCAGCGATTCTGCCAGACTGTTGAGATCCAGGCCTTCCCCGATGTCCTCCATCATGGCCATGGCCCCGCCTGAGCCGCTTTCGTAATGTTGCGTCAACAGCGTATTGAACTCCGTGTCCGACACCATGGTCAGGTCGATCGGCTGGCCTAACAGACGGCGGACCTCGGTGAAAACGGCAGGCTTGACCTGCGGACGGTGAAACAGCCGGACTTTGCCGTCGATCTCCGGACCCACCACGATGCCGTGGCGCTTGGCAAAACTGTAAGGCGGGCGGCGGATCTCATGGGAACCCGCGGAAAGGTCGGTTTGAGTCATGCTCATTCCAGGTCGATAAAGGCATCCACATCCCTGTTGGTATTGTCCTTTCGTTTATGCTCAGGCAACCTCGTTAGCAGATCGTCTATGTCCGGCAGGTTGGTCGCGGCATCCCTAATCAATCCTCGGTTGTCCAGATCAGCGTCCATTTGGCGGGCACGCAAGTAGTTGTATTTACGATTGGTCACGCTATTGCTGGTGGCCTTATCACTCAGAATGACGGGGTGGATGAACACCATTAGATTCTGTTTTTCTTTCCTGGTATCGTCGAAACGGAACAGCCGTCCCAGGATGGGGATGTCGCCCAGAACGGGAACCTTATTGACCGTGTCTCTGAAGGTATCCTTGATCAACCCGCCCAACACCAGGATCTGGTCGTTGTCGACCAGCACACTGGTCTTGATGTTGCGCTTGTCAGTAATGAGGTCTGAGGCGGCAAGACTTATGGCGGTGGCAGACAGATCAGACGTTTCTTGTTCGATATCGAGCTTTATGGTATCCCCCTCATTGATCTGTGGTGTAAGTATCAGAGTCAGCCCCACATCTTTTCGCTCGATGGTCTGAAAGGGATTGCTCGTATCCGTCCCAGTCTGGGTGAAGGAGCCGGTGAGAAAGGGAACCTCCCGACCCACTGTGATCTCCGCCTCTTCGTTGTCCAGGGTCACCAGGGTGGGCGTGGAGAGGATATTGGTGGCGGCATCTCCCGCCAGTGCCCGTAATAACACGGCAAAACGTGTTGCGCCCTCGGTCAGGTTGGCCGCACCTAGAAACAGACCGGCGCCGATACCGGCAATACTGGAGGTATCGGTAGCGAGGTCCAATAGGGACGGCGATGCCCCGATATTCGATAAAATGACCGGGCCTTTGCCGTTCTTGCTGGGTATCGCGCCGAATTCGACTCCCAACTTTTTTGCCAAGTCGGTGTTGACCTCAGCGATGATGGCCTCCACCAGGACCTGTTGACGGCGGATGTCGAGCTGGCGGATCACGCTGCTGAGGTTCTTGAACACGTCTGGGGGGGCGGTGATGATCAGTGCATTGTTCTGGGGATCGGCCTGGATGTCGATCTCCTGGCGCTTACTGGCCGCACCGCCTTTGGCTGGGGCGCCCTTCTTACCCTTGAGTTGTTGCTGTTGACGACTGACGCCCTGAAGTATCGGGGCGAGGTCTTCGGCCTGGGCATATCTCAAAAATACGACCTGGGTGTTCCCTCCACTTTCCAGAGGCGTATCCAGGTGGGCGATGAGCCCGCGTATCCTTAGTCTCGAATTCTTGTCTCCGCCCAGCAGAATACTGTTAGAGCGATCATCGGCCGCCAATACGGGTCGCCCCGGCCCACGGGCCCCTTTGCCATCTTTTTGGGTCAGGGTGGTGATGATACGCACCAGCTCGCTGGCCGAGGCGTGTTCCAGAGGAATGATCTCGATTTGCTGGCTGTCCGGTGTGTCTATCCGTTTGATGATGCGTTCTAATCGTCTGATGTTGGCGGCCCGGTCGGAGATAACCAATGCATTACTGGCGGCATAGGCCGCTAGATGTCCCTGCTGGGGTACCAGGGGTCTGAGGATTGGAACCATCTGGGCCGCAGGGACGTTTTCAACATGCAGTACTCGCGTCACTAGCTCGTCACCCGTGCCCGGGCTCGCCGGCGTGGTCACGGATACCGGGCCTTGCTTGGCGGTGACGTCTGGTACGATCTTGATGACCTCGCCTACCGAAACCGCGGAATATCCATGCACCTGCAGAATAGAGAGAAAGACCTGGTAGAGTTCACCCTGATCCATCGGTTGCGAGGATACCACCGTGACCTTCGCCTTGACCCGGGGATCAATGACGAAGTTTTTCCCCGTGGCCTCAGATACGGTTTCTATGAGGGTGCGAATATCCGCATCCTTGAGATTGAGGGTGACCCCGGTTTGTGCGTAGACTGGGATAAACCATACCACGGCCAACAGCAAAACAGCCATGTAGCGTGGGATCACCCTGAAAAGAATGTGGAGCGGTTTGTTGGGCGATGGTTCCATAGTGGGTTCCGTATAGGGTATAGACACTTAATCCTTTCCTTCAAAAGATCTACGGGGCCAGATTGTGGTGCAGTGTAAACTCATTACCGCCTCTCAATAGCGTGATCGTGACCTCTGAGGCGCTGACCAGATTCTGCAACGCATTAAGCCCTTTTTCAGGACGATCTATGGTTATCCCGTTGACGGCGGTGACGACATCGCCCGGCTCGAGACCGAGTTCCTTGAATAATTCCTTGTTACCTGTGGGCGAGAGCGCATAGCCCGTGAAACGGCCCTGATCCATCACCGGCTTGGCCCGCACCAACTTTCCGAGTTGCCCTGGGTTTTTTAGTATCTGTTTTCTCAGTGTGCCAAGTTTGTTGCTGGCTTCGGTATTAGTTGCAACCGTCGGGGGCTGAGCTTTGGAGATCTGAACCCCGGTGTTCTCGCTCTTGGGCAGGGGTAGCGTTTCCATCTGGGCGTTGCGCTCCAACAGGACGCGGTCGGGATAGACTGCTTTGAGTATTGCGCCGCCAGGGATGGCATCATCTAGATGATAGAAGCGCTCATTTGCCCCACCGCTGGCGATAATCGCCATGGCGTTCTCATCGTCAGAGGCCAACACACCGCGCAAATTTAAGTTTAAACGCGTCTTTGGGGCATCGGGAATATCCTGAACCTGAGGTTTGGATGCTCTGCCGAAGAGATGAAGTTTGGCGATCTGGGTTGCGTATTTCGGTTTGTTCGAGTGGGTTTGACTGGCATGTGAAGGTTTGCTCGGAAGGCGGTCTGCCAATCCTGGCGCCGGTGGAGGTGCCAAGACTTGCCAAGTCAATGCAGCCAAGGAATACCCGATGAGCATGGTCAGCACCACGCTGGTCAATCGGGGCAGCTTACTCGTCAGCCAAATGATCTTGTCGTTAGGTTGGGTAAAGGCCAGCATTTTGGCTATTCTTGAATAAGGAATCGTATGGGTCGTGTCATACTCATGGCGAATGGGTTTTCAGGAGCACAGAGTTTGTCGTAGAGCAAGGCGGAATGCGTAAGTCATGGTTTTTTTTACTATGGCTTTGGTGCTCCAACGCCGTTATACGGCAAAGGTGGCGTGCTATGTGCCCGGAAAATTTATTCGTCATGGGTATAAGTACCTTGACAGTGCCTTCTTGTTGGCGTAGGCTGCGCGCCGACTCAGATGTGAGACACCTCCCCTTGCCAAAAGATCCGCTAAGGGGGGTATTATCAATAGCTGATATATTTGAATGTGGTGATTGTTAGCTCTGTATCGAGCTTTTGAGTTGCAGTATTTAGCATTAGTTTGCTTTTGTCCCCATCGTCTAGAGGCCTAGGACACCGCCCTTTCACGGCGGCAACAGGGGTTCGAATCCCCTTGGGGACGCCATTGCTTTCCCTCCTATTTTGTCGTGACTCCAGCTCTGGGGAAGGGTGACCTATGGCGTTTGTGCGTCGCGCTACCCCATACTCTAGACCTGAAATTCAGGTGCTGGCACTACCGCCAACCCGCTTCACAGCCGAGCGCAACTGGCGCGGAAAGTTAACTCCTATCCTGTTAGAAGTAAAGTGGATTTTCCTAAGCCGTTAACATACTGGGAGATTTTTGCGATTAACGCGTGATTCAGAAAAAACTCATCTAAACAGGCATATATGCCAACAAGAGTGGTTGCCGTTAGACTTCAAGTCTTGTAGTAATCGCGATACCACTCTACGAAGCGTTGTACCCCTGTTTCAATCGGTGTATCCGGTTTGTATGCGACGTCTCTTACCAGATCCTCCACATCGGCATAGGTGTCGGGTACGTCACCAGGCTGTAGTGGTAACAGGTTCTGTTGCGCTTTTTTCCCTAGCTGCTCCTCTAAAACCTCGATGTAGCGCATTAATTCCACGGGCTGGTTGTTTCCTATGTTGTAGAGTCGATAAGGCGCTTTGCTGGTGGCCGGGTCAGGTTGGTCGCTCGACCAGCCCGGATTGGGTTGAGGTACCTTGTTCAATGTCCGTATCACGCCTTCTACGATATCGTCGATATAGGTGAAGTCTCGTCGATGTTGACCATAGTTGAAAACATCGATGGGCTTGTTTTCTAGGATGTTTTTGGTGAATAGAAACAATGCCATATCCGGGCGGCCCCAAGGGCCATATACCGTAAAAAAGCGCAGCCCGGTGACCGGAATCCGGTAAAGATGGCTGTAGGTATGTGCCATAAGTTCATTGGACTTTTTACTCGCGGCATAGAGACTCAAGGGGTGATCGACATTGTGGTGTACAGAAAACGGCATGAGGGTATTGGCGCCATAAACGGAACTGCTGGAGGCAAATACGAGATGCTCTACCTCGTGGTGGCGGCAACCTTCAAGGATATTCAAAAAGCCTACGATATTGGTATCAATATAGGCATGAGGGTTTTCCAGTGAGTAGCGCACCCCGGCTTGAGCGGCAAGGTTAACAACGCGTTGAGGTTGGTATTTGGAAAATATTTCAGCAATGGCTTCTCGGTCTTCCAGGTCAGCGCGTAGGTCCTTATAAAGGGGGGATGTCTTGATCCTTTCCAGACGGGCAAGTTTGAGGTTGACATCGTAATAATCGTTCAAGTTATCGATACCGATAACTTCGTCGCCCCGTTCAATAAGTTTCAAAGCCAACGTCGAACCGATAAAGCCCGCCGTGCCGGTGACCAGTATTCTCATTTGTTTATCCTATGGAATTCAAAAGGTTGGAGGTAAGGGTGTCCCCCCGTAATGTACTGTCTAGCAGAGCGCTACTGGTGTCGTGTGCAGCAGCGAAAGAGGGGTTGACCTAGGGATGAATATTACCTATTGCGCCTTACTCTGAGAGAGATTTACCGTAATTTTCAATTTCGAAGGCTAGTTCGCAGTAATAAATTTACCTATTAATGTACCATAGGTAGTGAGCATTACTTAAGAGCTGCATGATCGGTACATGATTTTGCCGGATATCAAGGATAGAACTGAACGATAATATTCGTAAGGATATAGGCAAGGATGACCCAAGTTTGAATTTCGAGGGCTATCATATACTCTGAATAGGATTCCGGGTTGAATGGTCTATCTAAAATCAACTGCTTAGGTAATAATCGAACTCTTCAGACCAGGGAATTATGGCAATGTATTTAGAATTTTTCGATCTCAACGCACAACCCTTTCAGCTAACTCCAGACCCGGAATTCCTGTTTCTCAGCAGGGGGCACTCTCGTGCCAGGGCCTACATGGAGTATACGATCCGGAATCGGGACAGTTTTGTCGTCATAACAGGGGAAATCGGATCGGGAAAGACTACGTTGATTCAGCACCTGTTGCGTGAGATCGATGAGGATGTCATCGTCGCGAAGATTCATCAGACCCAGCTTAACGAGCTGGAATTCTATCAGGCCATTCTGGTCGAGTTTGGCTTCAAGCCTTTTAATGCGACCAAGGTCGAACTGCTGGACATGCTCAATACCTTTCTCCTGGAACAATATGATCAGGGTCGGCAAGTAATACTTATTATCGATGAGGCCCAGAATCTGGGTCCCAGGGTGTTGGAGGAGGTACGGTTGATGACCGGCCTGGAGACCGACAAAGGTAAAATTTTGAACCTGATTCTGGTGGGGCAACCGGAATTGAGAGATACCTTGAATACCCCGGGCATGGAGCAATTGAATCAGCGTATAAGGTTCAGGTTTCATTTGAAGGCGCTTAACAAAAAAGAGATAAAACAATATATCGATCGCAGGCTTGAAATAGCGGGTAAACCTGATCAGCAGATATTCCCCGCCGAGACCCTATCACTCATCAAGCGCTATACAGGAGGTATTCCCAGGTTGATCAATAGCCTCTGCGATACCGCCTTGATCCTGGCCTTTGTCGAAGGCCAGCAGACGGTTTCCGTGGAACTCATGGAAGAGGCCATCATGGAACTTGATTGGGAGCCCTATACTGAGCGACTGCTCAAAAATACCAACTATGTTCCGAAGGAGCTTCAAAATGAGATCCATAATTTTCCCAGTCTCATCGTTTATCGTGGTAACAAGCTGCTCGAAGAGCACTTTTTGAGTAAAGAAATAATGACCCTGGGGCGCATGCCGAAGAATGATATTGTCATCGATGAAAAAGTGGTTAGTGGTCACCATGCCAAGATAATCACTGTGCAGGGAACCTCTTTTATCGAGGATCTGGACAGTACCAACGGTACCTTTGTCAATTCGGAACGGGTGACTAAACGTTTGCTTAGACACGGTGATGCCATCTCTCTTGCTAGGGTCAAACTCAAGTATGTCAGCGACCATTCCATTCCCGGGGTTGCGAACGACAATCAGATTATCCATTTTTCCGGTGAAAAGTCAGCCTTGAAAGGTAAAAAGGACAACAAAATCAAGAGGTAGCGATTCAATCCCTAATAAAAGCTGTTTTAAAGCCTCTTGGCTGAGTGCAGGATAAAGGTAAAATAGGCGAAAAATGCACCATCAGCCATGCAATCACGCCTCGCGCTGGCGCTAATCGTCAGTGACAGGGCGTGGGTGGCGTGTTTGCTGTAAAAATAAATCGGTTGCCTTTTCCCCTTATTATATTTTAGGAACCACAGCGCAACGAAAGTAGAGATAGGGTCTTATCAAAATCCTTACCACGCAGGTCATAGAGGACTACGGTAACCTGCTGGACCTCGTTATCCCATTTCCGTGACTGTTTTTTGCCTGTCTTCTGGTATCCGAAATAACGCAGCGCCACAAGAAGAAGTTTCTTTTCAACCATAGACGCCAAATATTGTAATTTCTGGCGTGTCGGTACATCGGTTTCGTTACCTAGCCGCTTACCGTACTCAACCCACTCATCGTTATTCGTACATACATGCCAGCCATTTTTGCTGAATAACTCAGTATAGAAACTAGCCGCTTTCGTATCGGGATAAACAGCGTTAATTTTGAAATCAATTTGATAGGCTGATTCCGACTCTAGTGAAAACCTTTCTACATCATAGGCTGCCTCCGGTATAGGAATAGCTCTAGGCTGTCGAAATCCGGGTTCTTAGCAGGATTTTGGCCTTCCCGGTTTTAGGGCCGTTATAAATTCCTCGTAATTTTTGCGTTTATCGGTGAAAATA
>JBDLIZ010000176.1:0-9321 GCA_039714615.1 Pseudomonadota bacterium
TACGACAGTAGCTGGATCTCTAGGACGACTGGGAAAATTTACCGAGCTGCGCCAGCGCTTGCTGTTTCTGGTATTTGCCCTGGTGGTATATCGGATAGGTACCTACATTCCGGTGCCTGGGATAAACCCCGATGCCATGGCACAGTTTTTCGACCAGCAGAGTGGCACCATCCTAAACATGTTCAACATGTTTTCCGGGGGAGCTTTGCAACGCCTGAGTATTTTCGCCTTGGGCATTATGCCTTATATCTCGGCTTCGATTATTATGCAGCTGATGACCGCGGTGTTGCCTAGTCTTAAGGAATTGAAAAAAGAAGGTGAAGCTGGACGGCGAAAAATTACCCAATACACCCGCTACGGCACCGTAGCGCTAGCCACTTTCCAAGCCATCGGTGTGTCCATTGCTTTGCAGAATCAACAGGTGGCGCTAACCCAAGGGATGGGATTTATATTTACCGCAACGGTTTCTCTGGTAACCGGCACTATGTTCTTGATGTGGTTGGGCGAGCAGATTACCGAGCGAGGCGTGGGAAATGGAATTTCTATCATCATTTTTGCGGGTATTGTCGCCGGTTTGCCTGCCGCGGTGGGCGGTACGCTGGAATTGGTGAATACCGGCGAGATGTCTGCCGCGCTAGTCATCCTGTTGTTTGCACTGGCGATCTTAGTAACCGGATTTGTGGTCTTTGTGGAGAGGGGGCAAAGAAGGATTACGGTCAATTATGCCAAACGTCAGCAAGGGCGTAAGCTGTACGCTGCCCAATCCAGCCATCTGCCGTTGAAATTGAATATGTCGGGGGTGATTCCACCGATATTTGCTTCCAGTATTATCCTTTTCCCGGCCACTTTAGGGCAATGGTTTGGACGTGCAGAAGGAATGGGCTGGTTGCAGGATATCTCCACAATGCTCGGGCCAGGGCAACCACTGTATGTGGCATTTTACGCCTTGGCGATTGTTTTCTTCTGTTTTTTCTACACGGCGATAGTGTTCGACTCTAGGGAAACAGCGGATAATCTGAAACGTTCGGGGGCCTTCATTCCCGGGATTCGCCCTGGCGAAAAGACAGCTACGTACATCGATGGTGTGATGACCCGTCTTACCTCGGTAGGTGCAATTTATATCACAGCGGTATGTTTGCTACCGGAATTTCTGATCTTATCCTGGAGTGTACCCTTTTATTTCGGGGGGACATCGCTGTTGATCATCGTCGTCGTAGTGATGGATTTCATGGCGCAAGTTCAGGCCCATTTGATGTCGCATCAGTATGAAGGACTGATGAAAAAGGCGAATCTAAAAAGCTATGGAAAGGGTGGCTTACTTCGCTGATCGGATTTTTATAATCCTGGCTAATGGGGAAATGGCTGCGGTTAATGAGCTTGCAGCGCGCCCGTATTTTAACCCTGATCTTACAATTGATTACACTCGCATAGCGATGTTTATCCCCCTCGGAAATCAAGATAAGGATTTCGCTTGGTCTAAAGTTCGCTCTACGGATTAATAAGTTGCACTCTGTCAATACGATCTATTGTGGAATCATGATTTAAGTTAATCGTTTAACCTGGTAAATAAGCCGGCGTTAATTTATAGCTATACAAAATAGGGACTAATAAGCCCAAATATTAGGATAGATAAATGAAAGTTCGTGCCTCGGTAAAAAAAATCTGCAGAAATTGCAAGATTGTCCGTCGCAAAAGGGTGGTGCGGGTGATCTGTAAGGACCCACGCCACAAACAGCGGCAGGGTTAGGCGTCTGTCGGACTTAGGTGATCGTAGCGAGGGAAAGACGGTTTGAGGCAGAGATTTCGATCGTTTGAGGCGAATAGCCTTAGCTATTTAACGAAAAGGATCGGGAAATCTGCCCAAATCCGGTTTTTCCGCAGTAGATCAGTCCTAAGTCCGACAGGCGCCTAAGATTTGATTCATCTGTAGTGGTTGTTAAAATAGGCGATTTTGCGCAGGATCTCGGAGAGAAAGATGGCTCGTATTGCAGGAATAAATATACCCGTTAACAAACATACGGTGGTGGCCTTGACCTCGATTTTTGGCATAGGGTCTACGCGTGCCGCAAAGATCTGCGAGGCAAGCGGTATTCGTCCTGATACCAAGGTAAGGGATCTCGGCGAGGTGGAGGTGGAGAAACTCAGGGCTGAGACGAGCAAATACGCCGTAGAGGGTGATCTACGCCGTGAGGTCACCATGAATATTAAAAGGCTTATGGACTTGGGCTGTTATCGTGGCTTGCGTCATCGTCGAGGGTTGCCTCTGCATGGTCAACGCACCCGCACTAATGCCCGTACCCGTAAGGGACCCCGTAGGCCGATTCGTAGATGAGAGTAGAATGAAATGGCAAGAGCTCCTTCCCGTACCCGTAAGAAGATAAAGAAGGTCGTCACCGATGGTGTCGCCCATATCCATGCGTCATTTAACAACACGATTGTGACCATAACGGATCGCCAGGGCAATGCCCTGTGCTGGGCCACCTCGGGTGGGTCCGGATTTCGTGGTTCACGTAAAAGCACACCGTTCTCCGCTCAGGTCGCTGCTGAGCGTGCGGGTAAAGCCGCACTAGAATTCGGGATGAAGAATCTCGAGGTCAATGTAAAAGGGCCGGGGCCGGGGCGTGAATCCGCGGTGCGATCACTAAATAATGTAGGGTTCAATATTACCAACATCTATGATGTTACCCCCATTCCCCACAATGGATGTCGTCCACCAAAGCGCCGCCGCGTCTGAATTGGAGAGAGAATAATGGCCAGATATATGGGACCCAAATGTAAGCTGAGCCGGCGCGAAGGCACAGATCTCATGCACAAGAGCCGTGCCCGTTCGCTGGACTCTAAGTGCAAACTGGACAAGATTCCAGGCCAGCATGCCGATCGTAGAGGACGTTTGTCTGATTATGGACTGCAGTTGCGGGAGAAACAGAAGCTGCGCCGGTTGTATGGTGTGCTTGAGAGACAGTTTCTTAACTATTATAAAAGAGCAGCCAGAACCAAAGGTTCGACGGGGGAGAATCTGCTTCAACTCTTGGAAAGCCGATTGGATAATGTGGTTTATCGTATGGGCTTCGGTATCACCCGTTCGGAGGCCAGGCAACTCATAAGTCACAAGGCGATTCTGGTAAATGGCAAGGCGGTTAATATTCCCTCATATCATCTCAAGGCCAATGATGCTGTGGCCATTCGCGAAAAGGCCAAAAAGCAGTTGCGTGTTCAGGAGGCGTTGAGTGTGGCTGAGCAATATGGCATACCCGATTGGTTAGAAGTGGATGCTAAGAAAATGGAGGGGTTTTATAAGGCCGTACCTCAAAGGAGTGACCTGCCGCCGGATATCAATGAGTCCCTGGTGGTTGAGCTCTACTCCAAATAGCCCAGCTATCTGCGCGTGATAGGTATTGATTCATGCCCTGAATGGTTCCCCTTCAGGGGTGGAAGCTCAACGTACGAAGTACGATATAAGAGGTCTTGATAGTGAGCGATGTCAGTGAATTGTTGAAGCCCCGTTTAATCAATGTTCAGGCGATCAACGATAGACATGCAAAGATTATATTAGAACCGCTAGAACGAGGTTTCGGGCATACGCTGGGTAATGCCTTGCGGCGCATCCTGTTGTCTTCCATTCCTGGGAGCGCCGTGGTTGAGGCTGAGATCGAAGGTGTTTTGCATGAATACACCGCTATCGAGGGAGTGCAAGAGGATATTGTTGATATCTTGTTAAACCTCAAGGGCTTGGCCATTCGTATGCATAATAGGGATGAGGCCATGCTGAATCTGAATAAATCAGGGCCCGCTCTGGTTACGGCGGGAGATATCTCCACCGACCATGACGTCGAGATTGTAAATCCCGATCATGTGATTGCTCATCTCACCAAAGGGGCTAGTCTCAACATGAGACTGAAAATCGCCAAAGGTCGCGGATACCAACCGGCCTCGATCCGGTACTCAGATGAAGACAGGCCGATAGGAAAGCTGCAGCTCGATGCGAGCTTCAGTCCGGTCTTTCGCGTCGCCTACACTGTCGATAGTGCGCGTGTCGAACAGCGTACCAACTTAGATAAACTGATCATTGATCTCGAGACCAATGGGACGGTCGATCCAGAAGAGACCATCCGCAAAGCGGCTGGTATTCTACAGAATCAACTTTCGATATTTGTCGATCTGAAGGCTGATGAAGAAGCGGAGCCAGAACGTGCAGAGGCGGAAATCGATCCTATCTTGTTGCGGCCAGTGGACGACCTGGAATTGACCGTGCGATCGGCGAATTGCCTGAAGGCGGAAAATATTCATTACATCGGTGATCTAATACAACGTACCGAAGTCGAGCTGCTAAAAACCCCCAACCTCGGCAAGAAGTCTCTGACCGAGATCAAGGACATTCTTGGTTCACACGGTTTGTCTTTGGGGATGCGGTTAGAAAACTGGCCCCCTGATAGTCTTAAGGCAGATCATTAGGTAATACATTAAGGATTCTTACATGCGTCACCGTCACTCTGGAAGAAGGCTGAATCGAACCAGCAGCCACCGTAAGGCAATGATGAGTAACCTAGCGATCTCATTGTTCCGTCACGAGGCCATCAAGACCACTCTGATCAAGGCCAAGGAGCTGCGCCGGGTGGCCGAACCGTTGATCACCCTGTCTAAACAAGACAGCGTTGCCAATAGGCGACAGGCCTTTGCCAGGTTAAGGGACGGCGACGTGGTGAATAAGCTTTTTAGCGAACTCGGCCCACGCTATCAAAATCGGCCTGGTGGATATACACGAATCCTAAAATGTGGATTTCGAGCAGGGGACAGTGCCCCCATGGCCTATATGGAACTGGTGGAGCGGCCGGGGAGCGAAGAGGTCTGAGAGAGCTTGTAAATAAAATCTCCCCCACGGCTGCGGGCGTTCCTGAGCGCGCCTGGCCGCGTTGCGGGTCCCCCCCATATCAGGTTTTCATATAGTAACTCGCTACACTCCCAGATATTGGGATTCCCGCGCCTTGCCAGGCACGTTCAGGAGCACCCTCGTTTCGCGCGGGGATTTATTCACAAGCTCTGTGTTCAAAGACCGGGCAATGCCCGGTCTTTTGTTTTTGGCGGCTGGTGAAGGTCTATGATTGTCCTCATGACAGATTTCGGTTTACGGGATCCCTATGTCGGTCAGATGATGGCGGTACTCTATCGCCAAGCCCCTGGCATCCCGGTCATAAATCTATTCTCATATCTACCTGTTTTCAACCCGCGCGCAAGTGCCTATCTTATCGCAGCCTATATTGAGGAATTTCCACCAGGCAGCGTCTTTCTGGGAATCGTTGATCCGGGTGTAGGTACTGAGCGTAGGGCCTTGATTGTCGAGGCCGATGGCCGCTGGTTCGTAGGACCGGATAATGGTCTGTTCAATGTTATTTGCAAGCGGGCCAGCGGGTTTCGCCGCTGGGGCATCACTTATAAACCCGAGAGGGTATCAGTGAGTTTTCATGGCAGAGATCTGTTTGCCCCGGTTGCAGCCCAGCTAGCCCAGGGTAATGAGGTGCCAGGCAAGCCTCTGGACATCACCGTGCTCCCCTGGCGATCGTGGCCGGAAGAGCTCCTGGAGGTGTTGTATGTCGATCACTATGGTAATGCGATGACAGGGATGCGTGCTTCTACGATAGAAAAGACGGCTACAATACTGGTGAAAGATCACATCGTGAGTTATATGCGCACCTTTGCCGAGGCCCCCGCGAGACAACCCTTTTGGTATGAAAATTCCAATGGCTTAGTGGAGATCGCAATCAAAGAAGGCAGTGCCTCTGAGCTTCTCGGTCTGGAACCTGGTGATCCGTTTAGGGTGGATCCATAGTAATATAGAAAATAGCGTAAATGCGTCAAAAAGTCGTTATCGGTAAGTGTTAAATTGCCCTTACACCTTTAAGGCTGGTGGCTTGGTGCATCGAGCAAAAATAAGAAACGGCACCGAAGTCCCTACTTGTATTCTATTGCAAGGAGGTAATATCGGTTGGATATAAGCTTCAATTTGAATTTCGATTCTTGTCTAACACCGAGTACATACTACGCCTATCAGAAGTATTATCTCCAGGGCTTGAAAGCCACAGGGGGCGTAACCTGTGGGGTATCACCATTTTCTGCCAAGATTTTAGCTTATTTGCAAAATGCTAATCTTGGAGGTATAGATTGGATATCGAAAAGAATAGTAAAGGTCGACTCTAGTAAACGCTCAGTAAAATCCGATCATGTGGGGAGGTATTTGGTTGATATAGATTCGAATCGAATAAATGTCGTTATTGACGATGCAGATGGAATGGGTATCCGAGACAAAGGGGCCCTGAATTGGTGTGATATCTATTTTAAGGCGAATAAGTGGTCTGGTCGCGAGTACTCTAAGAAGGTTTATCCCATCGTAAATGGTAACGGTAAGTTAGACTTCAACAAGATTAAGTTGATAAAAGATCATCGTAATACAGAAAAGAAAATTGAACTTGTTTATATGTCTAAATTATGGTCAAGGCCCGATGGCTTTGAAAATATAATAGAGCATCAAGTTCGTGTTTTTGAGCACCTTGCGGAGCTTGATTGCACAAAGCACCTCAGGGCTATCGTTATCAAAAGCTCTCAGCATAAACTGACAAAATTTCTTAAAAGGTTAGATGCTGCGGGTGTGGAATGGTCGCATAGTTGGGGAAATATCACTTCAGCTGTATTTTGGAAAAGCCTGGCCGAGGCGAAAATAGTTTTTCAACGATCTGGTAATCATCATTGTATATCTTGGCGTATGACAGATCTTCTTTGTATGGGGGCGTGCATTGTCATGGATAAATCACCTTTTCCTCAATGGCCTGTCCCGCTGGAACACAGTAAGCATTTTGTCGATTGTGACTGCGGCTTTGCTCCCGATTATTCTATCCCGCCAAAAGAACAATATAAAAATATAAGAAGGGCAATAGAGGGATTGTTAAATGACGAACAGGCTCAGCACCGATATAGCAAGAACTGCCGAGATTATTTTGATCGCTATGCAACTCCGCAAAAGGTAGCGGCGTATATCATAGATACATTGAAGAGTGAGGTCATTGCTAAATCGAATGATGCAACCTAGACTACTTGCAGGAATCTAGGAGCCTGTCGGACTTAGGACGATCTACTGCGGAAAAGCCGGATTTGGACAGATTTGTCGATCCTTTTCGTTACACGCGACGGCTATTCGCCTCACAAATCCGCCGGGAGCGGATTTGGACAGCCTCTGGCTGCTCGACGAGGGCCAACCAGGGAGGGTTGGCATCAAACGATCGACAAATCTGCCTCAGACCGTCTTTCCCTCACTACGATCGCCTAAGTCCGATAGGCTCCTAGGTGGTGAAGAATAAACTCAAATTTTGATTTATCCCGATTTATACTCATCCGCCATGAGTATTAAGAACGCTATCCAGCTTACAACTCTTAGCCGTACAACGCAGTACGCTCCCCTGTTCATACCAGTCACCCAAGACTATGCGTCTTGCCAACCTAGCGTTTAACTCGAAGCTGTGAATCTTGGGGCGGTGGGTGTGTCCGTGGATCAGACGGGTGACATCGTGTTGATTCATGATCTGCTCAACGGCCTGCTGATTCACGTCCATGATTTCGGCCGGTTTGCGGTGCACCTCTTGGCGGCTTTTGTTTCTGAGTCGCTTGGCAATGTTTTGGCGCATCGTAACGCTCAGTGAAAGAAGGAGTCTTTGCACTATCTGGTTTCGAACGATTAGCCGAAACCGTTGGTAGGCCACATCGTCTGTACATAGGCTGTCGCCATGCATTATGAGCGTGGGTTCACCATAGAGATCAATCACCTGGGTGTCCGGTAATAGTTTGCAGCCACTGCGTCGGGCAAACTCCTTCCCAATGAGAAAATCTCGATTACCGTGAATAAGATATAGGGGTATACTTCGGTCAGCGAGGTTTCTCAACGCGGCGATTACCGATTCTAGGATCGGTGCGGCAGCATCGTCGCCAATCCAGTATTCGAACAAGTCACCCAGGATATATAAGGCATCGGCCCCTGCGGCCTCTTGGACTAAAAATCTTTTGAATAAAAGGATGGCTTGGGGACGTTCCCTGTCCAGATGAAGATCTGAAATGAACAGCGTTTCGGGCATCTATTCGGCAATGGTTACCTGCTCGATCACCACCGGCTCCGTAGGGACATCTTGATGAGAGCCATGGTTGCCGGTAGGCACTTTTACGATGGCATTGATTGTATCCATGCCATGGGTGACTTTGCCAAAGACGGCGTAACCCCAGCCCTGTTGGGTTTCTGAGCTAAAGTTAAGGAAGGCGTTGTCTTTGACATTAAAAAAGAACTGTGCCGTGGCGGAATGGGGGTCAGAGGTGCGGGCCATGGCAATTGTGCCCCCATCGTTTTTCAGCCCATTATTCGCTTCGTTGTTGATAGGATTGCCGCCGTCTTTTTGTTTCATCTCCGGGGTAAAACCTCCACCTTGAATCATGAACCCAGGAATAACCCGATGGAAAATAGTACCATCAAAGAAGCCGTCTCGGACATAAGATAGGAAGTTGGTGACCGTTGCCGGCGCTTTGTCGTTGTAAAGTTCCAGTGTGATCTGTCCCTTACTGGTATCCATCTGTACGACGGTGATGTTTGAGTCGGTCATATCGCTGATTCCTGAGCTTGAATAAAAGGTAAACAAAAGGACGATAAGGTGGGTTAGGGTTCTCATTATCTTCCTGGTGTGATCTGGTTGAACAAGCGGCTTATGATAATGGTTCGTATGAATTTGCGCAAAGGGTCGGTTCCTTTGTTCGGCTAGGGTTATTAAGTTACTATTTCGCGTTTGTAGCCATGGCAGCAGTCTATCTCCCCAACGAGTTACCCACCTAGATGTTGAAAATCTATAACACCCTGACCAGGACCAAAGAGGCGTTCAAACCCATCGTGCCTGGGAAGGTACGCATGTATGTGTGTGGTATGACGGTGTATGACCTTTGTCATCTAGGCCACGCCCGAGTCCTGGTGGTCTTTGATGCGGTGGTGCGCTACCTGAAGTCTTGTGGATTTGACGTGACTTATGTACGCAATATCACCGATGTCGATGACAAGATCATCCAACGGGCTCACGAACTCGGAGAGCCCATCGGCAGTCTAACGTCACGTTTTATTAAGGCTATGCACGAAGACGCGGATACTCTCGACGTATTGTCCCCCGATTTTGAGCCCCGGGCCACGGAATCGATGGATAAGATCATCGCGATGATAGAGACCCTGGTCAAAAAGGGTTATGCCTATGCGGCAGACAACGGGGATGTCTTCTACGATGTTTCAAGATTTCGAGAATACGGCAAATT
>JBDLIZ010000177.1:0-9285 GCA_039714615.1 Pseudomonadota bacterium
ACGACACACGGACTAGACCACTCATCTCTAGTAATGGAGTGGGTTAGTCCGGTTATTGTCTCGTAGATTGAGATCCTATCCGCATACCTTGTAAGTAATTACCCTGGTTGACCGGCTACAGAGCCGCCGCGTCCTTTTCTCCAGTTCTGATCCGTATCGCCTCCGAAATCTCGGTCACGAAGATCTTACCGTCACCTATCTTGCCAGTTCTCGCTGCGTTGACGATGGTGTCAATGACCTCCTCAACCTGCACGGCACCAACCGCGACTTCCAGCTTGGTTTTGGGTAAAAAATCCACCACGTATTCCGCACCGCGATAGAGTTCAGTGTGGCCCTTCTGACGTCCGAAACCCTTGACCTCGGTTACTGTCATTCCCTGAATTCCGATATCCGAAAGGGCCTTACGAACATCTTCCAACTTGAATGGCTTGATGATTGCCGTGACGAGTTTCATTGCTTTTCTCCTCGGAGGGGGCAAGCTCGCACAAAAACAAGGGGGCAGCGCCCTAAACAGCTACTGCCCCTTCAAATGCGTTACTTAAAACAGCAGAAGTGAATCAATTGATTCGTGGATCGAGCTCACCACTGTCGTAACGAGCAACCATGCCTTCAAGATTGATGGCCTTGATCTTGGAGGCATTGCCGGCGGTGCCAAATGCTTCATAACGCGCGCGGCAAATCCCTTGCATCGCATCAGTCGCAGCCTTCAGGTATTTGCGCGGGTCGAAATTTTTTGGGTTATCGATCAAGTGCTTGCGTATCGCACCCGTGGAGGCCATGCGTAGGTCGGTATCGATATTAACCTTGCGTACCCCATTTTTAATCCCCTCCTGGATCTCTTCCACCGGCACTCCGTAGGTCTCACCCATGGCACCGCCGTGGCTGTTGATGATCTGCAGCCAGTCCTGGGGAACGGAGGAAGATCCGTGCATGACCAGATGAGTATCCGGAATACGCGCGTGAATCTCCTTGATCCGGCTTATGGCGAGAATGTCGCCGGTAGGGGGACGGGTAAATTTATAGGCGCCATGGCTAGTGCCGATGGCTATCGCCAGGGCATCCGCACCGGTCTGCTTTACGAAATCTGCTGCCTGTTCTGGATCGGTCAACAATTGTTCCATGCTGAGTTTACCCTCGGCCCCGGAACCGTCTTCTTCCCCGGCCATGCCGGTCTCCAATGAACCCAGACAACCCAACTCACCTTCCACGGAAACCCCGCAGGCATGGGACATCTCCACGGTGCGACGGGTCACGTCCACATTATATTCAAAGGTCGTGGGGGTCTTCATGTCTGCTGCCAGTGAACCATCCATCATGACTGAACTGAAGCCCAGCTGAATGGAACGCTGACAGACCGCCGGAGAGGCCCCGTGATCCTGGTGCATCACCACCGGGATATGCGGCCACTGCTCGATGGCAGACAAAATAAGGTGGCGCAGGAAGGGGGCGCCGGCGTAACTGCGCGCCCCAGCTGAGGCCTGCACGATGACCGGGCTGTCGGTTTCATCCGCCGCCCGCATGATGGCCTGCATCTGCTCCATATTGTTGACATTGTAGGCCGGAACACCATATTCATGTTCGGCGGCATGATCCAGTAATTGACGTAATGATATTAAGGGCATTTTGCCTCCTTCTGTTCTCGTAACATGGCGAGTTCTTCAACATAGCATTGATGAAATACTCGACCCTGTACCTTAACTTGTTAATGTGTGTACCCCGTAAAGGGAAAGATACGTTTCGCGGACCAGCCCTTGCTCAACCTTGAGCACGTTCTTCGAGCATCGCGACTGCAGGCAGTTTCTTACCCTCCAGAAATTCCAGAAACGCCCCACCACCGGTAGAGATATAGGACACCTTGTCCGCGATCCCATACTTGTCGACCGCCGCGAGGGTATCTCCGCCGCCGGCAATGGAAAAGGCCTCACTTTCCGCGATGGCCATGGACATGGCCTTGGTCCCTTCGCCGAACTGATCGAACTCGAATACCCCAACGGGCCCATTCCAGACGATGGTTCCCGCGCTGTTCAGAATCTCGGCAAATATCTTGGAGGTCTGCGGTCCCACGTCGAAGATCATGTCGTCATCGACTACCTGATCCACGGATTTGAGCACGGCCTGAGCAGATTCGGAAAATTCCTTACCGCAGATCACATCCGTGGGTACGGGGATATCTCCACCACGCGCACGAGCGGCATCGGACAGTTGTTTTGCAGTGTCTATGAGACTGGCCTCGTAGAGCGACTTCCCTACATTGTGACCCGCGGCAGCGATAAAGGTATTGGCAATGCCCCCGCCGACAATCAGCCGATCAACCACCTTGGAGAGCGATTCCAGAACGGTAAGCTTGGTAGAGACCTTCGACCCCCCAACGATCGCCACCATCGGCCGGGCGGGGTTATCCAAGGCCTTTCCCAGGGCCTCCAGTTCACCGGCCAGTAAGGGGCCTGCGCAGGCCGTCGGCGCATGTTTGGCCACCCCATGGGTAGAGGCCTGAGCCCGGTGGGCAGTGCCAAAGGCGTCCATGACATAGATGTCACACAATGCCGCCATCCTTTGCGCCAAGGTATCATCATTCTTCTTTTCACCCGCGTTGAAGCGCACGTTTTCACAAAGAACGACTTCGCCCTCGTTGATCTCGATACCATCGAGCCAATCCCGAACCAATCTGACTTCCTTACCGAGCAGAGAGGACAGATGTTCGGCCACCGGTTGCAGGGAGAATTTGGAATCATACTCACCCTCGGTAGGGCGGCCCAAATGCGACATCAGCATGACCTTGGCCCCGGCGTTCATGGCATGCTCTATGGTTGGCAAGGAGGCCCGGATACGTTTGTCACTGCTGACCTTGCCGTTACTGAGCGGTACGTTGAGATCCTCACGAATAAGCACCCGCTTACCGGCGAGGTCCAGATCCGTCATCTTGATAACTGACATGGTTGTTCCTAACGTTATACCTAGATCACTTGCAGTGACCTAGGTTATACATGGCTATAACCAAAAAACGGCAAGCGCTCACCACTTGCCGTCCATCTTGGACCCACCCGCAATCTAGCCTGCGTTGATCAAGGCCACCGTCGTATCCAACATACGGTTTGAGAAACCCCACTCGTTGTCATACCAGGAGCAAACTTTAACCAGCTTGCCACCGATGACCCGAGTCAACCCGGCGTCATAGCTCGAAGATACCGTGGTATGGTTGAAGTCGATAGATACCAGGGGTTCGTCACAGTAGGCAAGCACACCCTTAAGCGCCCCCTCCGAGGCCTGCCTGAGCAGCTCGTTGATCTCTTCGACACTGGTTTCACGGGCGGCCTCAAAGGTCAGATCGACCATCGATACATTGATGGTCGGCACGCGAATCGCAAAGCCATCGAGCTTGCCGTTCAATTCGGGTAATACCAGCCCCACTGCGGCAGCGGCACCGGTACCGGTGGGAATCATGGACTGAGTGGCAGAACGGGCGCGCCGCAGATCCGAATGGTAGACATCGGTGAGCACCTGATCATTGGTATAGGAGTGGATGGTCGTCATCAAGCCGCGCACCAGTCCGATGCTGTCATGAAGCGGCTTGACAAGTGGGGCCAAACAGTTGGTGGTACATGAGGCATTGGAGATGACGGTATCGGAGGCCTTGAGAACATCGTGGTTTACGCCAAACACGATAGTGGCATCCACATCCTTGCCACCGGGGGCCGAGATGATGACCTTCTTGGCGCCAGCATCGAGGTGAGCAGTGGTCTTCTCCTTGGTTCGGAACAGGCCGGTGCATTCCATCACCACATCGACATCCAGCTCTCGCCAGGGTAATCTTGACGGATCCCGCTCAGCCACCACGCGAATCTTGTCTCCATTGACGATCATCGTATCGCCGTCGACATCTATAGTGCCGTTGAATTTACCTTGCGCGGTATCATAACGAGTGAGATGTGCATTGGTGTTGGCATCGCCCAGATCGTTGAGCGCCACGATTTGGATCTCATCGGTCCGGCCTGCTTCGTAGAGCGCCCTCAAAACATTACGGCCGATACGGCCGTAACCATTAATTGCTACTTTAATTGCCATTTATATTCTCCGTTCTCAATAAAAAACCTTAGAAAGCAATACATAAGGAATGAGGACGAAATAAGTTCACCAACTAGCGCCGAATACGGGCAGTAAGGCAAAGATGGGTAATTTATTTCGGTAGCATTCCTTTATCAATCCTGTGAGCCCCTAGGGGCCTGTCGGACTTAGGACGATCTACTGCGGAAAAGCCGGATTTGGACAGATTTATCGATCCTTTTCGTTACACGCTAAGGCTATTCGCCTCAAACGATCGATAAATCTGCCTCAAACCGTCTTTCCCTCGCTACGATCACCTAAGTCCGATAGGCCCCTAGCCCAACACCGTTAAGACATGTTTAACCACGTTGTCTGAGGTGAAGCCGAAATACTCCATGACCACGCCTCCGGGAGCGGATTCCCCAAAACGATCGATGCCGATCACCTTGCCGCCAAACCCGACATATTTGAACCAGCCAGCGGACACCCCGGCCTCGACCGCAACCCGGGCCGTGACATCACTGGGCAGCACGGCCTCTTGGTAGGACTCGTCCTGGGCATCGAAAACAGCGGTACAGGGCATTGAAACCACGCGGATCTTCTTGCCCTGCCGATTCAACTGATCAGCGGCCTCAACAGCGATACCCACCTCAGAACCAGTGGCGATGATGATGCCCTCCGGCGCGCCATCACAGTCCCTGATGACATAGCCACCACGACTGATATCGGCAATCTGCTCGGGTGTACGGTTTTGATGAGGCAGATTCTGACGTGAAAACACCAGGCTGGTAGGACCCTCTTTACGCTCTATGGCCTGTTTCCAAGCTACCGCGGTCTCTACCACATCGCAGGGACGCCACACCGACATGTTGGGAATCATCCGCAGGGTGGCCGTTTGCTCTACCGCCTGATGGGTGGGGCCATCCTCACCCAGACCGATAGAATCATGGGTATACACGAATATACTCCGAGCCTTCATCAATGCCGCCATCCGCAAGGCATTGCGCGCATATTCGGAGAACATCAAAAAGGTGGCACCATAGGGGATGAAGCCGCCGTGCAGGGCCAGACCGTTCAAGATCGCCGACATGCCGAATTCCCTTACCCCGAAATAGATATAGTTACCGGCGCCGTCGTCCTTGGAAATGGGTTTGGAGTCCGACCATAGGGTCAGATTCGAGCCGGTCAAATCGGCCGAACCACCGATCAACTCGGGTAACACGGGACCATAGCCATTCAATGTCATCAACGAGGCCTTTCGCGAGGCCACGGTTTGCGCCTTCTCTACCGCCGCATCGATATAGGCCTGGGCCCGCTGTTGCCAGTCTGCGGGTAGCTCTCCGGCCATTCGCCGTTCGAATTCGGCAGCCAGCTCAGGGTGGACCTCTTTATAGGCCGCAAATCTGCCGTTCCATTTCTGCTCGGCCTGGGCACCAGAGTCCTTGCCATCCCACGCGGCATAGTATGCATCCGGAATGACGAACGGGGCATGATTCCAACCGATGGTTTCTCGAACCAAGGCCACTTCGTCCTCGCCCAGCGCAGCACCGTGACAGTCTTCTTTACCCTGTTTGTTGGGCGAGCCCCAACCGATGATGGTCTTGCAGCAGACCAAGCTAGGGCGATTGGTTTCATTACGGGCCGTCTCAAGGGCCTCATTGACAGCCTGCGCATCATGGCCATCCACATTCTCGATGACATGCCAGCCATAGGCATCGAAACGCTTTGGTGTATCATCCGTGAACCAGCCATCGACCTCACCATCGATAGAGATTCCATTATCGTCATAGAAGACGATCAATTTCCCCAGTCCCAGGGTTCCCGCCAAGGAACAAGCCTCATGGGAAATACCTTCCATAAGACAACCGTCACCGACGAAAACATAGGTATGATGATCTACGATTTCGTGACCGGGCTTATTGAACTGCGCAGCAAGGGTCTTTTCAGCAATCGCCATGCCCACAGCATTGGTGACTCCCTGCCCCAGAGGACCGGTAGTGGTCTCAATGCCCGGGGCATAACCGTATTCTGGGTGACCCGGCGTCTTGGAATGCAGCTGACGGAATTGCTTTAGATCCTCTATCGATAAATCGTATCCCGTTAGATGCAACAGCGAGTAGAGAAGCATGGAACCATGGCCATTGGACAGCACGAACCGGTCGCGATCAACCCATTCAGGGTTGGCGGGATTGTGCCGCATGAAATCATTCCAAAGAACCTCGGCGATGTCGGCCATGCCCATAGGCGCCCCGGGGTGCCCTGAATTTGCCTTTTGTACAGCATCCATGCTCAACGCGCGGATGGCATTGGCGAGCTCTCTTCGTGATGGCATTGATACGCCTCCTGTACCGTAATCGAATAAACTTAAATCACTGTCAACCTAGAAAACCGCTGTGATGCTCTATTGGCCGTTTTCCGAAATATATAAACTACTCGCCTCAAATTGATAATAAAGGCGATCATTATAAAGATAAGGCTGCGCATTGTTACCGAGCTGATTTTCAGCGGCAATAGCCCAAATGGTGAGTTTTTAGAAAATTATTTTATTGAGGGGGTATAAAGCCTTACAAAATTCAATTATTTCCCCATGGTTCCCGATAGGTCCCACAGTTTCAAATTATTATTTTCTATGCGCCAATCAGTATTGCTATAGAGGTTTGTCCCGTCACGCTTGCTGACGCCATTTAATGGAACACCCGATACTGGGGATCTGATGCTCCGGTCCCTTACCCGACTCGGCAACCTGTTTCATCGCCTCGAACAGATCACGTCGCACATCGGGAGGGGCCGTTTCCTTCCGGCTGGCGTCCAACCGTCCCCGATACTGCAATTCCAGCTCGGCATTGTAACCGAAGAAATCCGGTGTGCACACCGCACCATAGGCCTTTGCGATTTCCTGACTCTCGTCTAACAGATACGGAAAGGGAAACTCAAACTCCTGCGCCACCTTGTGCATATTTTCAAAGGAGTCTTCCGGATATTCTGCAGGGTCATTGGACATGATGGCCACCGAGTTTATACCATAACCCAGCAATTCACGGGTATCCCGTACCAACCGTTCCCTCACGGCCTTGACATAAGGGCAATGATTGCAAATAAACATGACCAGCAGACCTTTCTCTCCCCGACAATCCTGCAACCGCCACCGTTTGCTGTCCACACCAGGTAGCTCGAAATCAACAGCGGACCTTCCAAAATCGCAGACGGGGGTCTCTAAACTTACCATTCTCGTGTCTCCTCTCTATAGACTATAGGTATGAATGCATTTGCACAGTTTAACCTAAAGGACAAATTTCTTGAACGCCTGTACTGTGCCGTAATTAAAATACCAGGGGCACGTATTCCCCGGCATTGCTTATTCTATCCCCTGGCCCAGCGATGCCAATACATCTACCTAATCGACCGACAACGAGAAAAGTATAAATATGCATGAGACGACAGATTCCTACGATTGTAGCGATGCGCCACCATCCATTTTTAGTTACTATTGTTGGAAGTTGCCTTTTTTCTTTAAGTAGCACAATATCGAGCTGATGATTGTGTCAGCAGTGCAATACACCACATCCTCGCTCAAGGAACATAAATGAACAAAGCCTATCTCTTTACCTCCGAGTCGGTCTCCGAGGGTCACCCAGACAAGATGGCGGATCAGATTTCCGATGCCGTTGTAGATGCCATCATCACCCAGGATCCCGAGGCAAGGGTGGCCTGCGAGACCCTGGTGAAGACCGGGATGATCCTAATGGCCGGAGAAATTACCACCGCCTGCCATGTCGAATTTCAAGATCTCGCTCGCCAAACCGTCAAAGAAATCGGTTACACTAGCTCCGATTTGGGGTTTGATGCTGACACCTGTGCGGTACTCAATGCCATCGGCAAGCAATCACCGGATATCGCCCAGGGCGTTAACCGTGGAGAAAAAGAAGAACAGGGTGCTGGCGATCAGGGCCTGATGTTCGGTTATGCCAGCAGCGAGACAGATGTATTGATGCCGGCACCCATAACCTATGCTCACCGGCTGATGATGCGCCAGGCCCAGGCCCGTAAAAGCGGGGAACTTTCCTGGCTGCGCCCCGATGCCAAGAGTCAGGTTACCTTCCGCTACGTGAATGGTAAGCCCACGGGGATCGACGCGGTCGTGGTATCCACTCAGCACGATCCCGATATTTCCCTTTCCGAGCTGCGCGATGGGGTGATGGATGTCATCATCAAACCCACCCTGCCCTCCCAGTGGCTTGATAAAGATACCAAGTATCACATCAACCCCACCGGGAAGTTCGTCATAGGTGGCCCCTTGGGGGACTGCGGTATCACTGGGCGTAAGCTCATCGTCGATACCTATGGCGGCATGGCACGCCACGGTGGTGGCGCATTTTCCGGCAAGGACCCCTCCAAGGTCGATCGCTCGGCCGCTTATGCGGGGCGCTATGTGGCGAAGAATATCGTGGCCGCAGGCCTCGCCGAACGTTGCGAGTTACAGGTCTCATATGCCATCGGCGTGGCCGAACCGACCTCGATCTCGGTAGAAACCTTTGGCACCGGCAGGATCGGAGACCGTGACATCGAGCGGCTCATTGAAGAATTCTTCGACCTGCGCCCTTGGGGCATCATCAAGATGCTCGATCTGTTGAAACCTTGGTACCAGAAAGCAGCGAGCTATGGCCATTTTGGCCGCGATGACGTGGCCTTCCCCTGGGAGCAGGAGAATATGGCCGATCGGTTAAGCGCGGCCGCCAGCCTTAACAAACAAGCAGCGAGAGCATAAAGCATGAGCACTCAACCGGCACAACCTATCACAGCTGATTACAAGATTGCCGACCTCGAGCTGGCGGACTGGGGCCGCAAGGAGATCGCCATCGCCGAAACGGAGATGCCCGGCCTGATGGCCCTGCGAAAGAAATACTTACAAGACAAACCACTCAAGGGGGCACGTGTCGTAGGGTGCCTGCACATGACGATTCAAACCGCCGTGTTGATCGAGACCTTGATCGCATTGGGAGCCGAGGTGCGTTGGTCTTCCTGCAATATCTTTTCCACCCAGGACCATGCCGCCGCCGCGATTGCCGCAAGTAATATACCTGTTTTTGCCTGGAAGGGCGAGACCGAAGATGAATACTGGTGGTGTGTTCATCAAACCATCTTCGGTCCCAATGGCTGGCGCCCCAATATGCTGCTTGACGATGGTGGTGACCTCACCCTGGTGATGCACGAGAAACATCCCGAGCTGATGGATGATGTGCGTGG
>JBDLIZ010000178.1:0-9259 GCA_039714615.1 Pseudomonadota bacterium
CCACCGCCGATCTAAACCTCCGGATGGCGGAACTGGATGCGATGTACCCCGCCCAAGCGGTGGTGTTGGCGTGTATGATTTGGCGGTTGGTCGGCGAATTACAAACGAGTCGATCGCCTTGGCTACCCCCTGAACACAGCCGCCAATTGCTCGGTGCCTTTGCTCAGCTAAGGGCCATGATTAAATCGCAAACCGAGGGGTTACTGGAGGCCGTCAAGCTCAGACTGGATAAACGCCATCGCGCCTCCAGCGCCATCGAAGGTTTCAACGCGGTCCTGCCCCCTTACCTCTACATCCATAAAGGGTGCACGCAAGGGTTTTTGGAACTGTTTCGCGCTTATTATAATCTCAGAACCCGTCGCTGGGGACCTCGCAAGGGCAGCTCTGCTCACCAAGGCTTGACGGGGCAACCGGTAGGGGACTGGCTCACCACCCTCGGCTTTGCGGCTTCGAATACGGTTCACTAACCGCTAGGGCGTAAGCTGTAGTTCTACGCCGTTTATGGCTTCTGATTCTGCCGATTCAGAGCAGTGCGGACGTGGGCATGTGTAAAGATATACCCCTGGTTTTTGATCGGTCCCCACACGCCACGTTTCTGCAACCAAGATAGTGATGGTGTGCAACCAGGTAGCGAAACAGTCGCTCTTGCTCACCGCCCGCGCCAACGCAGGCGATCTGCAGCGGCCGCAGCGCCTTTAAGGGCGCTTCGACAGGGTCGCTTGGATGGGGTACCCATAATGCAGAGCGGTTGCGGTAGGCATTGGTGGACTTGCGCTGGCGGGGCGGCAAACGAATTTGTCCGGCTCGTTCCAAGCGCAACAACAGGTTGCGGCAGGCCATGTCTTTGAGTAGGCCATTGGACGCACGTCAGTCCCACAGCTCGCAGAGCTTGACCGATAAGCGTGTACGACCCCAGCCCGGATTTTCTCCAAGCAATCTCTCGATAAGTGAGATATCCGGGCAAAACCCCCGGCCTTGTATGGTGACCATGATCGGCTTCATGGAACACACGATATAACAAAAACGCTTGCGAAACCAGAACTCTAGATAAACATCAGTAGATAGCTTCCGATCCGTTTTGGACCGATATCGCAAGCGCTAACGTGCTTTTTGGAGCGAAGTCTTTAGAAAGCGAGCTTATGTTAGGCTCAATGGCTGACCCGATTACAAACCTGCAGATGGGCCTAAAGTCCGTGAACGGTTACGGGTTGGGAAAGCATGGCAGCATACTGATACAATAGGGACTTAATAATCTTTATTGTATCACGCGCGCACTGTTTATCTCCAAGAGTTGCGCAAAAAAAACAACCGATTTAGCTGGTATTTAAGAGGATTTGTGTATTGATTATACAATTACGGGGATACAATCAGGGCTAGAGCAGAACTAAGTCTGCTTAGTAATCATGGTGTTACAGAAATCCAACCAAACTTTGCGCTCATAGGCGCGAGCTTGTATTGTTTAACCAATTTTTGTCCTATAATCTAGAGCATTAAAATACACATAAATACCGCCGATTTCGACAGCCTAGTATTGATCTAAATTCTGCACAATTTTGCAAGAGACTCGTTCTTATTTTTTTCGCGTACTAACGTTGCTATACGACAAAGGCTACGTGCTATGTATGCTGAAAACACATTCGTCATGAGTATAGCCTGCATCCTGATTGCATGCCAAACCTATCAAGGAAAGGCCAGCGATTCAGGGGCATGCTTGAGGCCGGGCGACTATATGTTATTGATCGGGGATATGCAGAATACTTGCTTATCCAGCAAATCCTCGATGCTCAAAGTTCATTTATAGGGCGCATTCGGGACAATGCTGCCTGGGTACCGATACAGCAGCGTGAACTCAGCGAAGAAGATATAGCGACGGGCATTCAACGTGGCACCGCAGTGTAACCTGGGGAGTCAAATATGATAACATGCTGTCCCGGTAGAGATAACGCGGTAGTATTATGTGCAACACTAGGACTACTGCAGCATTTTAGGCGATCCCCATTAAATAACATCCTCATCTTACTCGTATTTTTGTTCACCTTCGGGGAGTAGCATAGAGTGTATAGCGGAACAATGTTTTTGAAGCCCAAACCCAAAAGATAAACAAAAATTCGGTGCGATGTGGAAATTCTGTTTTTAAAATCGCCTTAGACACTGTTGGAGCGTTACGGCATGGTCGTAATTGCGACTTGGTGAAGCGCCAGGACAACAGGATGGGAGACTAATGAATAAATCTGAGAGAATACAGGAGCAGCCTGGTGAGCATACAGCCGCAGGTGCTGTAGAATTGACGGCGAAAATGGAGCCATTTGATTCCTTCTGGGAGGCACCGGAGAATATTGATAAGGGTTACGAGAGATTCTATCAGTTTTACCGGCGTAATTATCTGAGACACATGCCAGCAGACCGAAATAGCCGGATTCTGGTAGTTAGTTGTGGCCCTGGATATTTTGTTAAGACGTTATCAAGGCACGGCTACAAGAACATCCTGGGAATCGATTCCTATGAGGAAAAGGTAGCTTATGCACGGGAGAAAAATCTTAACTGCCGGGTGGCGAGAGTCTTTCCATTCCTCGCTGATAAGAGAGACTCATTTGATGCGATTTTCTGCGAGCAGGAACTCAACCATCTTACCAAGGACGAGATGGTGGAATTTCTGAAACTGATCTGGCAGAGCCTAGCCTCTGAGGGCACCTTGATCGTACATGGACTAAATGGGGCAAACCCCATCACGGGATCAGAGGCGCTCTCGCAGAACTTTGATCATTACAATACGTTCACCGAATATAGCGTGCGGCAGGTTCTAGAGTATTCTGGCTATAAAAACATCAGCGTCTTTCCCTTGAACCTTTACGTTTTTTACAGAAACCCCCTCAATTATGCTGCATGGGGCGCCTCGGTCTTATTGAGCCTGTTCTTTCGCACCTGTTTCATACTCTACGGGAAATCCAACAAGATCTTTACAAAAAAGATTGCGGCAGCATGTGTAAAATCGGCGTCCGGTTAACAATTTTGTACCTTGCCGAATGGCGATTAAAGGGTGACACAAAAATATGAATGTCCTCGGAATAAGCGATCACTATATCGGCGGCGCTTCTATCGTCATAGACGGGAAGTTGGTCGCTGCAGTAAATGAAGAGCGACTTGTTCGAAAGAAGATGGTGATGGGTTTTCCATGGAAGTCCGTAGAGGCTGTGCTTAAACTTGCGGGTCTCGAACCTGGCGACTTGGACTATGTGGCAGTCGCGTCGCGCTGGGGGCATTTCCTGCCGGAGTATGTGGATTTCTCTTCTGGCGTATTCGGTGTGGATGAGGGAACCGTCAAGAACGCGTTTTTCTCCGTAGGTTCGCGCCTCAGCTTTTTGAGAAGCAAGTTGCCGTTCCTGGAGACACTCTACTATCAGCTTCGGCAGCCAACCTACGCCCACCGAAGGAATGCCATTCGCCGTGTGTTGCGCAACGAGTATGATATTCATGCCCCTATGGACTTTGTCTGGCATCACTATGCCCACGCGGCTGCAGCCTATTATGGCAGTGGTTATAAGGACGCGCTCGTCGTTACGCTGGATGGGTCTGGAGACGGCCACTCTTCGCACGTCTACGATGTTACGGAGGGTGATTGGCGACGCCTCCATGCCGTTCCTTCTTTCGATGGACTAGGAAACTACTATGGATATGTAACGCAACTCTGCGGTTTTACTTCCGGAAAGCACGAGGGGAAGATAACCGGGTTAGCTGCGTGCGGTGAGGATATATATCAGGAGATTCTGGGGCGCTTTATACGCTATGTTGACGGCACCATGGTAAATGCCGGCAATGCTTTCCGGGGTGCCGCGCTCCAGAAACTCAGAAAGGCGTTGCCATCTGATTTCAGGCGAGAGGACCTCGCTGCTTCTGTACAGAATCTGTCGGAAGACATTTGTACATCCTACGTTGAATACTGGCAAAAAAAAACAGGGAAGCGAAACGTTGCGCTGGCTGGCGGCGTGGTTGCCAACGTCAAGATAAATCAGCGCATTCATGAGATTCCTGGTGTGGATTCCTTGTTTGTTTATCCAGCAATGTCCGACGAAGGGCTGTCGGCTGGAGCGGCACTGGCGGTGACTGCAGAGCGGCAGCCAGAGTTACCGCTAGTGGGGCGCAGTTGTTTCGAGCATGTCTATCTGGGGCCAGAATTCTCTGACAAAGAGATTGAGGAGGCGTTGCGGCGAGAGGATCTGGAGTTTAGCAAACCTGCGCAAATGCAGAAGATGGTAGCTGAACTCATCAGCAAAGGATATGTGGTAGCGCGCTTCAACGGACGTATGGAATATGGGCCAAGAGCGCTGGGTAATCGGTCCATTCTGTATCGTCCCGACGACAGATCCGTGAATGACTGGCTGAATCAACGGTTGGGAAGAACAGAGTTTATGCCGTTTGCGCCCGCCACCTTAGCGGAGCATGAGGGTAGCCATTATGTTGGCGTTAACGGCGCTAGTAATACGGCACGTTTCATGACCGTTACCTTTGACTGCACAGAGCGCATGCAGAAGACTTGTCCTGGTGTCGTACATGTCGACGGAACGGCTCGTCCACAGCTTGTGAGCGAGAGTGATAATCCGAGTTACTACAGGATTATAAAGGAATTTAATCAGCTGACGGGTATCCCCAGTATCGTGAATACGAGCTTTAACATTCATGAAGAGCCGATTGTATGCACTCCCGAGGATGCGATCCGGGCATACCAGCAAGGGCATCTTGATGTATTGGCTATCGGCCCCTTTATCGTTAAGAATCCACAGGCCGAAGAGCGAGCCCGAGCTTCTGGTCGTTCGGCATAGGAAAATAGTTCAACAGGAGCCCTCTATGGGAGGTTCCGGTGGCGGTGTGTTGAGAAGTGGTGTTCGCGCATAGTTTGAGGATAGGGGGTTTTTTCGGCGGCTATGCTTGGAGTGCCTCATGGGGTTGGGTGCGCCACCAGGGGCAGTTAACCGGATTCAGCAGCACCGTCGTGGAGAGGAGACAGCAGTTTAAGCTGCAGTATCAGAATGGTATATGATGAAGCGTGATCTTAAGGCTCTGACCGACAAAGAGTATGACGTAGTGGTTATTGGCGGGGGCAGCTTTGGGGTCTGTGCCGCCTGGGACGCCAGTCTACGCGGGTTGTCTGTGGCCCTGGTTGAGAAGGGGGATTTCTGCGGAGGCGTATCTGCGAACTCTTTCAAGGTAGTACATGGCGGTATCCGTTATCTTCAACATGCCGATATCGTTCGGGTTCGTGAATCTTGTCGTGAGCGTAGTGCTCTGTTGCGGATAGCGCCACACCTGGTCCAACCATTGCCGATTCTGATTCCGACTTATGGTCACGGGATGAGCGGGAAAGCGGTCCTCGGAGCGGGGATTTTACTTTATGATCTCCTGACTGCGGGGCGCAATCGGGGAATAGCCGGGCCGGATAGACGGATCCCATGGGGTCGCCTGTTGACGCGGGATGAAGTGCTACGCCAGTTTCCGGGCGTCAAGAAGGAGGGGTTGACTGGCGGGGCGGTGTTTGCGGACGGACAGATATACAATCCCACTCGGCTTGTTATCTCTTTCCTGCGATCTGCGGTTTCAAGGCGCGCAGTGGTCGCGAACTACCTTGAGGTGAAGGGCTTTCTGAGGTCTGGAAAGAGTGTCAAGGGCATAAGGGCTATTGACCGATTTACAGGGGAAGGCATCGAGATACGGGCGAAGGCTGTACTGAACGCCGCCGGCCCTTGGGCGGAAGGGCTATTGGGAGAGGGCCTGGGCATGCGACTCGATCGAAAAGGTACGTACTCCAGAGACACATGCTTTGTCATGCGCCGGCGATTCGAAGGTCCCTATGCGATTGCAGTGCAAGGGCGGACTAGGGATCCGGACGCGGTAGTCGGCCGGTCGGCGCGGCATCTGTTTGTGGTCCCGTGGCGGGATTACTCTCTCATTGGTGTTTGGCACGTAGTTTACTCAAAGAGTCAGGACTTAGTTGCCGTATCGGATAGGGAGCTACAAGTGTTCATCGATGAGATGAACTGGGCGTATCCAGGACTGAGTCTACGGTTGGAAGACGTTTTGATCTGGAACGCCGGCCTGGTCCCGTTCGGTGAGAATGCCTCAGGCGCTAAGGATCTGAGCTATGGGAAACGCTCCATCATCATCGACCACGCTGAGACGCAGGGACTGGACGGACTGGTCACGCTGATAGGCATTCGCTACACGATGGCCCGTGGGGATGCGGCAAAGGCCGTAGACATCTTAGCACAAAAGCTCAACTGGAAAGAGCCGAGACCAGCCACGGATAAAACTCCGATCTTCGGTGGCCAGATCAAGCACTTCGAAGGATTCATCGCGGAAAGGATGGCGGACAATCCATGGGGGTTGACGCCGAAGGTTATGCGGGCTTTGGTGCATAATTACGGTTCGGAGTACGAGGGGGTGCTTGCCTACGCGGAGGAGGACAAATCATTGCTTGAGACGATAGGCGAATCAACCACTCTCAGGGCAGAAGTTATGCACGCCGTTCACGAAGAGATAGCTTTAAGACTCAGTGATGTCATTTTTCGACGAACGGACCTCGGAACCGGTGAGGTGCCAAAAACGGAAGACATCAGGGAATGTGGCAAGATTGTAGCCAGGGAGCTAGGGTGGAGTAAACGCCGACTGGAACAGGAGGTTGAAGAGCTACTTTCAGTCGCTCCGACGATCGGGCGTGAGCGGAAGAACCTAGGAGAATCTGGGAGAATCTGGGAGATGGCTTGAGACAGGTGCAGTACAGCCAGTCGGATAAGGGGAAACAATGAAAGTATTGGTTACTGGCGGAACCGGCTTTATCGGCTCTCGCTTAGCGCTCAGGTGCTTACACGATGGCGATGCGGTGAGAGTGTTTGGGCAGGCAAATAACACCGCCGAGGAAAAAAATCAAAAGCTGCTTGCTAGTGAGGGGGCGGAACTCATAGCGGCTTCGGTAGCGGATAAATCTGCGGTTGGGAAAGCGACGGATGACGTCGACATCGTTTTCCACCTCGCAGCGGCCCAACACGAGGCAAACGTGCCCGACAAGCACTTCTGGGATGTGAATGTTGAGGGCACCAGAAACATACTGGAGGCGAGCATTGTCAGCGGGGTAAAGCGGTTTGTTCATGGCAGCACCATAGGGGTTTACGGATCGGCGATGGATGGGGAGATTGACGAGAGTACTCCACTACGACCAGACAACATATATGGGGTTACGAAGAGAAAGGGCGAAGAGTTGGCCCTGTCCTTCGTCGACAAGCTTCCGGTATCAGTCGTCCGAATCTCAGAGACTTACGGCCCAGGCGATCGACGCCTCTTGAAGCTGTTTCGCGCGATAGACAAGAAAGTCTTTTTCATGATTGGCTCAGGCGAGAACAAGCATCAGCTGATATACGTCGAAGATTTAGTCGATGGCCTCCGATTATCAGCGAGCCAGGAAAATGCGGTGGGACAGATGTTCGTTCTCGCTGGACACGAGATAATCACAACAAACCAGATGGCGGATGCCATTGCGAGTGCAGTGGGTGCGGAGCGAGTGCGATTTCGAGCGCCGATGTGGCCCTTCCTTATGGTTGCGATAATGCTGGAGAAGGTGTGCAGGCCGTTTGGAGTGCAGCCTCCGCTGCACCGAAGACGCATGGACTTTTTTCGGAAGAGTTTCTTTTTCTCAGTGAAAAGAGCGGAGACGCTCCTGGGTTTCCAACCAATGATGAGCTTTCATGAGGGGGCAAAGAAAACAGCAAAGTGGTATCGCGAGTACGGACTGCTGTAACAAGAAGAGCTGTTTCGACATTCGAATGAGTCAATTCTGACGGTGGGTCATTCGTGTGTTCGGCGTCAAATGAGGATCAGAACAACACGGTCGATAGGTGTTCTTGGTCTTTCCGTTAAGCTAAGGGGAGGGGCGACATAGCCTGCATATAACCTGAGTGAAGATACTCTTTTGTAACTACGAATATCCACCACTAGGCGGGGGCGGTGGAATTATTAATGCGCTACTCGCTGAAGAACTAGCCAAGCGACACGAGGTCACGGTTCTTACGTCTCAAGGGCTAGGGCTGCCTGGGGAGCCTATTGTAAATGGCGTACGTGTGGTCCGAGTGCCAGTTTATTTCCGGCGTCAACAAGCCGCTGCAAATCTTCCCTCGATGTTTGCGTATATGGTAATGGGGAAAAGGGTACGAGGGCGCCTGTTCGGCGAGACCTCCTACGATATCATCAATACGCATTTCGTAATTCCCTCTGGACCAGTCGGAGATGCGCTATCCCGCTACGGTCGGATTCCGAACGTTATCTCTGTTCACGGGGGGGATCTGTATGATCCGAGCAAGAAGATGTCGCCTCATCGCCATTGGTTCTTAAGGCGCTGGATTAGGACGCTACTGAGACGGGCCGATGCGGTTATTGGACAGTCTAGAAACACGCTGAAAAACATGCGCCGCTATTACACGCCAGAGATCGAGGGTGTGAGGATCCCACTGGGTATTCAGCGACCACCGGAGAGTGTGGCTGAGCGCCCTGAATACGGCCTTAGGGAGTCAGATACCCTTCTCGTTACGGTTGGGCGGTTAGTGGCGAGAAAAGCAGTCGAGCAACTCATTGCCTTGGTGAGGGAGTTGCCGGGTGACCACGCTCATTTGTTAATAGTGGGAACCGGACCAGAGGAGGAGCGGCTGCGCAGGCAGGCGCAACAGAGCGGCGTTAGTGACCGCATACATTTCATGAGTCATGTAAATGAAGTGGAAAAGTTTCGCATCCTACGGATGTCTGATCTGTTTGTGAGCAGCAGTCAGCATGAAGGATTCGGGCTGGTTTTCCTGGAGGCGATGGCCTGTGGTCTGCCAGTTGTATGTTATGATCATGGAGGGCAAACGGATTTTCTTTCCAGCGGGAAAACTGGCCATGTTGTGAAGCTCAATGACTTGGCGGATTTAGAGGGTGCGTGTCGGGAACTGCTGGGGAACAGGAAATTGCGGCAAGAAATGGGAGGTAAGAATCAGAAGGCGGTAGAGGCTTACTTCATTGACCGATGTACCAAACAGTATGAGAGGGTGTTTGAGGAGGTGATCGCACGCAAGCGGCGATGATAAGAAGTGCGTTGCGTGGGAGAAACAGGGGAAGTGGCTTCGGATGTAAGTTTAGGCCATGAACTTATAGCGGTTGTCGAATGGTAGCGATACAATATGCTCTCAAATATCATAGCCACAGATTTTTGAGGAGTACGAAGATGAAGGCCTACTCAACCGAT
>JBDLIZ010000179.1:0-9253 GCA_039714615.1 Pseudomonadota bacterium
TTTTATGTTTATCTGCATCTGTTGGGCTCATTTCATGCCGTGGGAAAACTAGGCCTCTCCTTTACCACACCACGACCCTGGAATCCAACATGAGCCAAACTTAAATACATTCATTACTTTCCTTTTTTGAACTGTGACTCAATCTGCACAGAGAGTTACTACAGTCAAACGATCAGAGCACCTAATGTTAATTAAATAATTAAATAATTAATGAAAAACATGTGAATAATGTTGTTGAGGTAAAGCTATTTTTGTGACGCAGTTCATATTTTCAGTTGAAAAAAATTCAATTTGTGACGAGATTTAGAGTTTTTGAACTCAAGAATACTACGCCAAGGACGCTACCTGGACGTATAAGCGGACTCACGGATGGGCTAGCCTATGAAATTCAATTCAATAAAACGAAAATATTTCGCCACTCTGGCTGCAGCATTGTTCCTGGTGGTGACTAATCTTTGTGCCAGCGATCATGTATACGATGATTCCGGCGCAGTGCTAACTGGTGACAAGGCGGCAGAGGTCGAAAAACGCACGCTGGGAGCGACCGAAGGCAGAGCGAAGGCGCAGGAATCCGTCAATGCATTGTCCATGGAAATTCAGGAGTTAAAACAATCCACCATCGTCCTGAACAAGAATCTCCGCATACTGGAAGAAGACCTGTTATTTCCGGCCAACACTCAGGTAAGTGTATTCCTTTCACTGGACGTGGGTAAATTCTTTACGCTGGATTCCGTCAAATTGAAACTAGATGGCAAAATCGTATCCAGCCATACCTATACCGAAAAGGAACTGGTTGCTCTTGGCAGAGGCGGTATTCACAAGCTTCACATGGCGAACCTAAGCATCGGCGACCACAGCTTATCAGCTTTTTTTACCGGCACTGGTCCAAACGGCAGGGAATACCGGCGAGGTACCAGCCAGAAAATCAACAAGCAGGGTGGTCTCAAATACATCGAACTTAAGATCACAGATTCGAAAATGAAACAACAACCAGAGTTCACTGTTGCGGAGTGGTAGACGGACATGAAACTCGAGAAGTCTGGCAATATCACTAAGAGGACAGGTTCGGTCACAGCCGCTTTCGCCTTGGCTGTTTGCCTGGTGGTATTCAGCTCGGTCTCGATTGGGCAGCAAGTAAATGACCTGAAATACGGCGTTGTCCTTTATGAGTTCTACCAGCAGAAGTATTTTGAAGCCCTGGTTGAATTCGAGTATGCGGCTGAGCGGGGCGGGATCCAAAACCATGGGGATTACCCGGAGTTACTCAAGGGTGGCGTGAGCCTTTCATATGGTCTCGACCGCCAGGCCAAGGAAATATTTTCGAAGTTGATTGCTGAGAATACAACGAAGGAAATACAGAACCGCGCCTGGTTTTACCTCGCCAAGATGCTCTACCTCAGAGGGGATATCGATGGTTCCGCAGTGAATTTGTCAAAAATCCATGGAGCCATGCCTCTCGATATCGACCAGGAATACCGGTATCTCGCTGCATTAGTAAATATCAAGCTGGGGTATTTTGACGCAGCCGAAACCATATCGCGCAGTTTCGATAAAGATAGTTCCTTCGCTCCCTATCTTTATTTCAACCTGGGTGTGTCATTCGGCAAGCAGAAGGACTACACCCGTGCAATCGGCAACCTATTGAAATCCGTATCATATGCGAATGGAAGTGAGGAACTGGATCGACTGGCTGATCGCGCGCACATGGCTATAGCATATCTATACGCCGATGATCAGAGCTTCGTCAATGCGTATGCAGAAATTAAGTATGTCAGCGCTAGCGGAGTGTTTTCCAACCGAGCCCTGCTGGGGTCTGGATGGGCATCTGTAAACAACGGCGCATACCGTGAGGCCTTAGCACCACTGGCAGTGCTTCAGAAACGCTCAATGGCAATTCCAGAGGTTCAGGAAGCGGTCTTGCTCGTGCCGCACGTATACGAAAAGCTGGGCCTGTCAGGCCGTGCTGCCAACGGTTTCATCAGCGCGTACGATCGCTATGGCGACGCACTCGTGCAGCTGAATAGTGCAGCGGAGACGCTCAAAGACGCTAATGTGCTTGAGTTATTCGTACGCAACCTGGATGAGATGTTGGGCGAAAGCGACTGGTTCGGCACGGCCCCCACTGTATCCCTGAATTCGCTTTCACCGTTTTTACTTGACCTGATGTCGGACCACAGCTTCCAGTCCGTACTGAAGGAGTTACGTGACCTGTATGCCATCCGAAACAACCTGAACAGCTGGAAGCGCAAGCAAGACGATTTTGAAGTTATTATAGAAGCACGTTCGGTTTCGCCCGATGTTAAGCGCCGAAAACAAAACATCAAAACCTATTCGACTCAACAGGCGGATCTCCAGGCGAGATACAGCGCTCTGGCAGGGCGTGCTGCCACCCTCGACAAGGAAAATCAGGAGCGGGTGAGCTGGCTCCTCGGTGATATTCAATCCGAAATCGAAAGTGCAGGAATAATGGTGGGCCAACTACAGAACCCCACTGGCGTTTCCATGAGTATCGATAGATACGTAATACTTGTCGAGAACCTTATGCAGGTTCTTGATAAAGAACTCGAAAACACCAATAAACTGATCAAAAAAGTTGAGAGCGTTCTTTTCGAACTGGTTAATGCGGAACTGGATATCCACAGAGAGCGTATAAAGTATTATCGGGTTCAATCTCACCTGGCAAAGGTTCGAATTCTCGATCGATCTCTGAGTGATCTCGATGTGCCGGCCGAAAGTGAACACATCGAAGTGCCCGTCAATGGAAAGCCAGCAGTGCCCTCCGATGACTACCAGGCAAAGGTGCAGGGAGACGGTGATGCTCCGTAAGACGCTGATCGCACCGCTTGTGCTGCTAACCGGGTGTAGCCTGATGCCTCACCAGGGAACGACGATTGGACAATTGAGTCCTGATACTGAGCCCCTTAGCGACGTGACCCTGCCAAGGGTCAGTCACAAAGACGTCCGGGACGATTACCGGGAACTGCTGAAAATTGTCGAAGACGAAGAGCTCCGCGAACAAATCGAGCGGCGTATAGCCGGTGTCTATATGCTCGAGGGCGACCACAAGCAGTTGATTGGCATCACTCCACCTGCAGACGGGTATTTTGCGCCCGCTATCAAGTCCTATAACGAGGTCATTAAAAAATACCCCATTGATTCGGACAATGCTGAATCTCTGTATCAGCTGGCAAAGGCCTATGACCTTGATGGAAAGGAAACAAAGGCGCTGGTTACCCTGGATGTTTTTATTAAGCAATATCAATCGTCGCCACGTCTGGCGGAAGTGTATTTCAGAAAGGGCGATATTCTTTTTCGTCAAGGGCGATATGAAGAGGCAGAGGTCGCCTATCAGGGCGTAATAAC
The DNA here is from genome assembly GCA_039714615.1 of Pseudomonadota bacterium. GTDB lineage: Bacteria > Pseudomonadota > Gammaproteobacteria > JAAEPA01 > JAAEPA01 > JAAEPA01. The sequence goes on from JBDLIZ010000179.1 coordinate 3,364, forward strand.
CCTCGGCCAGGAATCGGTATTTCTCGATAATTCCTACTATCTGCTCGGCTGGTCGCAATATAAGCAGAGTGATTATGACCGAGGTGTTAAATCGTTTTCCGAAGTACTTGACCGACTGATTCCAGAGGACGGGAAGATCGAACAACTGGACAAGATCGCTAAATCGCTTGTCGATGACACCCTGCACATCATGAGTTTGAGTCTCGCGTATGTAGGCGGTGCCGAAAAGATAAGCAGCTTTTACGCCGATCGTCCGCAAAGCCAGAAATATTTGTGGCTCCTGTATGGGGGGCTGGGTAAACACTTTCTTAAAAAGGAGCGTTATGAGGATTCGGCGGCATCTTATCGCTCCTTTGTCCTACGGAACCCAACTTCCGATCGCGCTCCAGAGATGCACTCGGCGATGATCCGATCCTACATCGACGGCGACTTCTCGTCGCAGGTCCTGCCGGAGAAAGAGCGTTATGTTAAGAACTACGGCATCCATTCCGAGTTCTGGAAAACCAAAGAGGCGGATGTCAAGGCAAAGGTCATCCCCAATCTCAAGACCTACATCGACGAGCTGGCGCGTCACTATCACGGTACAGGGCAAAAACTGAAGAAACAGCTCGCCGACTCTGGCCTGGACAGCGATAAGCGATTGTCTCTTGTCCGGAAGGAGGGAGAGAACTTTCTCAAGGCCGCCGGTTACTACCGGCAGTTCATGGAGACCTTTCCTCAGGACCCGAAGGTTCCGGAAATGGTCTATATGCGAGCCGAAGCCTTGTTTGACGGCGGTGATTACGCTGCGGCAATCGATGGCTACGAAAAAACCGCTTACAGCTATAAGGATTCCAAGTTTGGCGCGGACGCAGGCTACGCCGCAATCATAGCCTTCCAGAAGCGTGCAGACGAGTTACAGGCAAAGTACGGAGATAACTCATCGGAAATCACCGAATGGCGTGCAAAATCGGTGGAGAGTCAGCTGCAATTTGTAAAGACCTACAGGGATGATAAACGGTCAGGTGCGGTATTAGCGAAGGCCTCTGAAGAACTTTTCGCGCTGAAGCGTTATGAGAAGGCTCTGGAAGTGGCGACCAGCATCGTTTCGAAGAAGGGTGAAATTGACAAGAAGCTGCACAAGACCGCCTATAGCGTAATTGCTCACAGTCAATATGAACTTGGCGACTATGCCAAAGCGGAATCCGGTTACCGAAATCAACTCAAATATATTCCCAGAGACACCAAGGAGTACAGCACCGTGCTTGAACGCGTAGCTGCATCCGCATACAAGCAGGGTGAGGTTGCACTCCAGGCGAAAGATCTAAATGGAGCGATAAAGCATTTACTGCGCATAAAAACAATTGCACCTAGGTCAAATGCACGCGTCCTCGCCCAGTATGATGCAGCAACTCATATGATGACCCTGGGGAAATGGAAGCCTGCGCTGGTCGAACTACTTGAATTACGCAACAAATTCTCAGACCACAAGCTCAGCAAGGATGTGTCGCAGAAGATCGCGTACGCCTACGAGCAGGATGAGCAGTGGAAGAAAGCTGCAGAAGAATACATCGCGATCTACCGCAACCACAAAGATGAAAAGGTAAGACGTGATGCACTCTTCATCGCCGCCGAACTTTACGAAAAAGCGGGTGAAGATGCCGTCGCCATCGATTACTTCAAACGCTGGGCTCACGATTATGAAGAGCCGTTTGATAATCGAATGGAAGCGCGCTACCACCTCGCTTATCTATATAAAAGGAACAAGGATATGACCCGTCATCTGTACTGGTTGCGCCGGGTCATTGATGGCAATAGAAAGGCCGGCGATGGCCGCACTGAGCGCTCCAAGTGGTTGGCTGCCGTGGCGAACGCTGAATATGGTGACTACTGGACCTGGGAGTTCAAGCGAGTGAAATTGCGTGCGCCCCTGGACAAGTGGATGCCCAGGAAGAGCGAAAAACTCAAAAACGCACTGGACCGGTATGAAAAGGCTGCAAATTACGGAATACATGAAATCTCTTCAAGAGCTGCCTACAGTATAGGTGAGCTGTACGCACGGTTTGCAGAGGAATTGATGGATGCCCCTCGACCGAAAGGTCTGTCTCAACTTGAACTTCAGCAATACGAAATCATCCTGGAGGAGCAAGCAATTCCCTTTGAAGATCTGGCCATCGAAATACACAAAAACAATATTCAACATGCGTGGGAAGGCAATTATAACAAGTGGGTGGATCATAGTTTTGCCGCCATGGCGAAGTTGTCGCCCATCCGTTTCGACAAACAGGAAATGCAGGTGAGTTATGGCAACAGTATCCGATAAAAGCTGTTTTACGTTGGCAGCAATGCTGATTGCATCAGCTTTCGTTTCTGCCTGCGGTTCCTTAATGCCGATAGAGAAGCAGACAGCTGATAAGGAAATCATTGGTGAAACGAAAGAAAGCCATCAGTCTGCTGTAGAGCCGGACGGTGATGTGCCATTACCAAGACAGGCCTACAACGCTGCTGGCGAGAAGATTCCCTACCTCCCTCTGGAGAATCCATACAACGCCGACACAACGGTTATACCGCAGGAGGCCAGGACGAAATTCGTCATGGCCAGTAGCCTGCTTCAGAAAGGTGACTTGAAAGATGCACGGACGCGTTTCCAGGCCCTCACCGAAAAGTATCCGTCACTGTCCGGCCCATGGGTAAAACTCGGTACTATCGCGGAGAAGAATGAAAAATACGATGATGCAATAAAACACTACAAGAAAGCGGTCAGTGTCAACAGAAACAATGTTAACGCCTATATTGCACTTGGTCTGGTGCAGCGCAAACAGGGCTATTTTCCTGATGTACAAAAGACCTATCGCCAAGCACTGGATGTCTGGAGGGATTTTCCCGAGGCACATCTGAATCTTGCGATTTTCTACGACTTGTACATGGACAAGGCCGAAGAGGCGCAAAAGCATTACGAGGCATACTATTTTCTGACTGGGCAGAAAGACGAAAAGGTACGTAAATGGCTGGTTGAGGTAAAGCGAAGAACCGGTATTGAGACCAGTTTTATCGATATTCCACCGAAGAAGATTGAGGGAACCCCGACCGAAAAATCCGAAGATACAGGTGTAGTGGCCCAAACCGCAAGTCCTGGTTAGGCCGGATACAGATTATTGATCGAGTACAACCATATCTGGACGAATTGTTAAAGGTGCTTGGAGAGATGCTAACCATGTCAGTCAGAAAGAGCGCAATCATACTTTGCTTGCTAATGCCATTGAATGCGGAGGCGCAGGAAAGAATCGATCTGGAAAGCACATTTGTCGGTGACAAAGAGCAGCCATCGGTGAGTTATTTTATACCCTGGAAACCACCAGAAGGTCCGTCCAAGTTGTACCGGCCGATTAAGTCCATATCCGGCAATGTGCTCGATCCAATAGATCGGGAAGTCCTGGCCAGAAACATACAGTTTTATAACGAGCTCTCTTTGGAAGGGCTTGATGGGAGGGAGTGACATAAATGGCAATGAACTCGTTTTTTCTGTCACTAAAATTATTTCGACAATTCTAAATGTTGAATGATCTGGAGAACACCATGGAAACCTACACATCTATTACCACATTCTTTCAGTCAGGCGGTGCTTTTATGTATCCGATTGCACTGGTGCTATTTGTCGGAGTGGCGATATCCATCGAGCGCTGGATTTTTCTGAAGAAGTCTTTGTTCACCAACCAGAAAGCCTTTTCCGACCTACTTCCTATATTGAGCAGCAAGAACTACGACAAGGCAGAGGAATACGTTAACAGTAGTAAAACCGCAATCGCACGTATCGTATTGGCAGCGGTCGAGACTCTACAGGTGTCACCGCGCAGGGATGATATCCAAGCCGCCATACAGGAGGGCATTCTGGAGACATTACCGCGGTTATCCAAGCGTACAAACTATCTGTCAATCCTTGCGAACATTGCGACATTGCTGGGTCTGCTCGGCACCATTATCGGCCTGATTGCAGCTTTCACCGCTGTAGCGCATGCCGACCCAGCCGATAAGGCAACGCTGCTATCCCAGTCTATTTCTGTAGCGATGAACACCACGGCCTTCGGCCTGATTACCGCTATCCCACTGCTCCTGATTCACTCTGTTCTGCAAAACATAACCGTTGAAATCGTAGACAGCATTGAAATGGCAGGCGTGAAATTCCTGAATGCAATGGTCAAGGGAAATCGCGGAGTGGTTGGCTCACGGGCGGTGGACAGCTAAAACTGGATATATGGTGATGCTATGTTCGTAAAACAAAGAGATCTTGAAGAGGCTGATCTAGACATCACGCCTTTTATGAACCTCATGATCGTGCTCGTTCCCGTGCTGTTGATAAGTATGGTATTCAACCAGATAACAATTCTGCAGCTTAACCTTCCGGATCTTACCGGATCGGTAACACAGAGCGCTGAGAAGAATCGGCAGTTGGAGGTGGTACTCCGCAAATCTGGCCTTGAGGTGTATTTCCCTAGCGGTGTCCTGATAAAGAGTATCGATGCCGAGGAAACTGAGGATGGTCAACAACTGGACTATAAAATGTTGTCGCTGGTGTTGCAGGAAATCAAGAAGCAGGTAAAAGATAAGTCAGACATCCTCTTGCTCTCCGAGACGGATGTCACATATCAATCGCTGGTATCCACCATGGACACTGTTAGAGGATTTACTACGGTTCTCGTCACCAGTGTTGTTGAGGTAGAGCTATTTCCAGAGATTTCATTGGGTGACGCGCCACCCAAGAGAGGTAAGTCATGAACCAGGCCAGTATTGCAGACCGCATGCAGAAAAATCACAATCGCTTTCTCAAGCCCGCAAAACTTAATTTAGTTTCATTGATGGATATATTCACGATCCTTGTTTTCTTCCTGCTGCTCAATTCCGGGGATAATGAGATTGTGAAGATCAGTGATCACATAAAACTTCCGGACTCTGTCGCAGAGACCCCTCCTAAGTTGACGATTACCGTGATGTTGACGCAATCGGACGTCATAGTTGATGGCCGGCCGGTTGCGACGATGGAAGACGTAGTAAACAGTAACGGTTTGATCACGGGGCTGGCTAATGAACTCAATTACCTGGCTGCAAGGCGCGTGGAGCTAACCGAAGAAGAAAAGATCAAAGGTAGGGCTATTACGGTCCTGGGCGACCATATGATCCCTTATGAAATACTCAAGCGGGTTATGATGACCTGCGCCAAATCGAGCTATCGGGATCTATCCATGGCAGTATCCCGTGTTGCAAACGCCGGTACATAGGGGTTACACCGGATGACTACATTAGCAATGACGTTTAACGACTTCGTTCTTCCCTGGGAATCAGCACGCAAAGAAGATGATCGCTTCAAGAGAATTCTCAAGCGCTTGCTTCTTCTCTTCCTGTTGTTGGCTCTCGCCTTCCCGTGGCTCCCGCTGCCTCATGTGGAGCGGGAAGAGGCAGAAAAAATTCCACCAGCGCTGGCAAAGGTCATCTTGAAGCAAAAGCTGCCTGCGCCGCCGCCTCCGCCGCCTGAACCAAAGCCGGTGAAAGAAGAAAAGACAGTCGAGAAAAAAGCTAATCCAGCCAAGCAGAAGAAAACTGCAAAGGCCAGGAAAAAAGTCGCATCGATGGGTGTGGGGGCTTTTTCGAATCAGCTGAAATCACTGAGAAGCTCGCTGGATATTGCCAAGCTACAGGCCAGAAATACCAATGTAAAGACCGGTGCGGCGGCAAAATCCACACGCTCAGTGCTCGGACGCACCTCGGCGACCAAGACCAGCGGCGGCATCGCCTCCTCGGTAATGAGCAGCAATGGCAGCGGTATGCAGCTGGCAGGGCGCAGCGGCGTCGCGGTGGCGAGCCCAATTGGTGATGGCGACGGAACCGGCGGAACAGGTGGCGGTGGTGGAAAATCCCG
>JBDLIZ010000180.1:0-9210 GCA_039714615.1 Pseudomonadota bacterium
AGGCACCAGCAAATAACCAAGCACCGTCAATGCGCCAGCAACCAGGAATACCCAGAATAATAATTTTGCCAGCAATGGGCTGTGCAGCTCACGCTCGGCCTCTTCCGGCACCAGGTAGTAGGCCGAGCCCATGAAACCGAACAACAGCCAGATAATCAGCAGATTGGTATGCACCATCCGCGCAACGTTGAAGGGAATTTCCGGAAACAGGAAATCCCCGATGACATATTGCAAACCAAGAATAACACCGAATAGAATCTGGCCTACGAACAGGCCGATGGCGGCAATGAAATAGGGTTTGGCGACCGTTTGTGATGAATATTTCATAATGATCTCCTCAACCCTGGATATTCGGTGGCCAGTTCTCGGTATTGATCTCGCTGGCGTACTTCAGGAAGATCGCAACGGCCTCCAGTTCCTCGTCCGAGAGGTTGAACTGCGGCATGCTGCGGCGCCCGGGAATCCCCTCCACCGGCCGGCTCTTGATGAAGCCTATAATTGCGTCGGGCGAATTACCAAAACGCTGGTAGACGTTACCCAGCTCGGGTGCAAAGTAGGCGCCCTCGCCCAGCAGGGTGTGACAACCGATACAGTCGTTGTTCTCCCAAACCTTTTTACCCAGCACCACCTGTTCGGTGAGCGCTTCGTGGTTATCACGTTGCGGAATTTCTCCGAGCGTATCGAACGTTAACGCGAGGAACAGCAGGAAGAAGAACACGCTTCCCCCGTAATAGATGTTTCTCGCTATGCTTTTGGTAAAGACTTCACTCATGGCATACCCACCTCTTTTTCCCGTAAATAATTTAAGTGCTTACTGATTTATCTATTCCATAAACCGTGCCAATTTATTAGCTATTGATTTTATTGTAATAATTTAATATGTTGTCAAAATGATTTCTTCTGTTAAGATATCATTTCGATTGCTTGGATATCATTATGACTTCTTCCAGATTCTGCGCTGCACTGACCTCCATCGTTGCCGACCTTTCCCGTGACCTGCCATCGGAAGAGCGCTACCAGCGCCTGTTAAGCGCCATGCAAGGCAGCTTCCCCTGTGATGCAGCTGCATTACTGAAACTGGAGAAAAATCACCTCACGCCACTGGCCGTGGATGGGCTAAGTGATGACACCATGGGACGTCGCTTTGAAGTGGACGAACATCCACGCCTTGCCCGCCTGCTGCACTCCCGCGAACCGGTTCGCTTTGCAGCGGATAGCAATCTGCCGGATCCCTATGACGGGCTGGTGGAAACCGAAGACCAGTTATTACACGTGCACGACTGCATGGGATCTTCCCTCTACCTGGACGACAAACCCTGGGGCGTCATCACCATGGATGCCCTGCAAACGGGTACCTTTGATCAGATTGATCCTATTGAATTACGCACCTTCATCAGTTTGACCGAGGCAACGGTAAAGGCCGCAGATCGCATCGATGAACTGGAAGCGCGCGTTGAACGCGGCCACCGGGTTGCCCGCGCCCTGATCAAGGAAGGCCGTGAAGTTGAAATCGTGGGTAAAAGTCCGGTGATGAAAAAGCTGCAGGAGGAAATCACCGTGGTTGCACAATCCGATCTGACCGTGCTGATACAGGGTGAAACCGGTGTCGGCAAGGAGCTGGTGGCGCGGCAAGTGCACGCAAGTTCGCCACGCGCAGAATACCCCATGGTGTATGTGAACTGCGCCGCCCTGCCTGAAAATATCGCCGAAAGCGAATTATTCGGTCATACCAGGGGCGCCTTTACCGGCGCCACAACCGATCGCGCCGGCAAGTTCGAACTGGCCGATGGCGGTACACTGTTCCTGGATGAGATCGGTGAGTTGAGCCTGGTGATCCAGGCCAAGATGCTGCGCGCCATACAAAACGGGGAAATCCAGCGGGTAGGCAGCGACCAGCCGGTCCGGGCCGATGTAAGAATTGTGGCCGCCACTAATCGCGACATGAAGAAAGAGGTTTCAGCAGGACGTTTTCGTGCCGACCTTTATCACCGCCTGACCGTATATCCCCTGCTCGTTCCACCATTACGTGAACGAGGTAAAGATGTACTGCTGATAGCCGGCTATTTCCTTGAAAACAATCAGCGCCGTTTGAGTGTAAATGCCTTGCGCCTGTCCGCCAATGCGAAACAGGCACTGCAACACTACGCATGGCCGGGCAATGTGCGCGAGCTGGCTCATATGTTGAGTCGTGCTGCATTGAAAGCGGTAACGAAACAGGGCAGCATAAGTGGCACAGTTATCATCGATACAAGCCACCTGGATATCGGCGACATGGAACCAACACCTGCAGAAACAAAAAAATCAAAAAAGGCACCACCCGGAATCAAGGTATCTCTTAAAGATGCAGTGGACCAATTCCAGCGCGAAGTCATCGAGGACTATCTGGAAAGACACAACGGCAATCTTGCTTCAGCGGGACACGAACTGGGAATCAGCCGCAGCAATTTTTACCGCCTGCTTAAAAGGCTGGAGCTACGGTAATCACTTCTCAGCAAGGGATCCCCAAAACCTAAGGCGACTCATAGCAAAATCTGAATATCAGACCCAAATAGCAGCAATAGCTCAATGCTTGTTATTACTTGAATTCAGGAATACCTATTCCTCGTCCTGGGAATAAAGTCCCAGTTCATTAATCTTGCGAGTCAACGTATTTCTCCCCCAGCCCAGCAGTCTGGCGGCTTCCTGGCGTTTACCCGCGGATTGGTTCATGGCGGCCTCGATCATGGTGCGTTCGAATATCGGAGTAGCCCTGTTCAGTATCATGTTTGTGCCGCGGGCCAGTTCGTTATGCGCCCAGGCAGCTAAGGGTTTCTGCCAGTTTTGCTCAGTTTTTATTGCCTTGGTGTGGCGTAATTCTCGGGGCAGATCATCCATGTGTATTTCTCTTCCGGAGGCCATTACGGTGAGCCATCTGCAGGTGTTTTCCAACTGGCGCACGTTCCCCGGCCAGTCCAAATCGCATAGATAATCAAGTACCTCTTTACGCAGGATCTTTGGTGCGGTTTCTAGTTCTTGGGTTGCCTGTCTCAAAAAATGTTCTAACAGCAGTGGGATGTCTTCTTTCCTTTCCTGCAATGCAGGTAAGTGGATTCGTATGACATTCAGTCGGTGATAAAGGTCCTCCCTGAAGCCGCCCTCCTTGACCCGTCGATCCAGGTCCTGATGGCTAGCTGCAATGATGCGTACATCTACTTTTATGGAGGCATATCCTCCGACTCGAAAGAACTCCCCATCCGATAAAACCCGCAGTAGGCGGGTTTGCAGATCCGCGGGCATGTCACCGATTTCGTCCAGGAACAATGTTCCGCCGTTGGCCTGTTCGAAGCGCCCCTGGCGCAGGGATTGAGCCCCGGTGAAGGCCCCTTTTTCATGGCCGAAGAGTTCGGATTCGAGCAGATCCTTAGGAATGGCGGCGGTGTTGAGGGCTATGAACGGTTTATTCGCGCGAGGACTGTGGCGGTGTAGTGCATGAGCGACCAGTTCCTTCCCCGTACCTGAAGCACCATTGATCAAAACCGTGATATTGGAGCGAGATAGGCGGCCTATAGCCCTGAACACCTCCTGCATCGCCGATGCTTCACCAATGATCTCGGGGGTGTTTGTACGGGCCTCATACTGAACCGTGGATTGTTTTCTGTGTAATGAACAGGCACGTTTGGCAAGTGCTACGGCCTCCTCCACGTCGAAGGGTTTGGGTAAGTATTCAAAGGCTCCACTCTGATAGGCCGAAACGGCGTTGTCCAGATCGGAATGAGCCGTCATGATAATGACGGGTAGCTTGGGATAATTATTCTGAATTCGGTCCAGCAGCACCAAACCGTCCATCCCGGGCATGCGGATATCGCTGATAATGGCGGATGGTGCCTGCGTGACAAGGGCCTGCAAGACCTTGTCGGCAGAGTCAAAAGAGGTGACCTTGATGTTTGCCTTCCTTAATGCGCGTTCGAGCACCCAGCGGATAGAGCGGTCATCATCGACGACCCATATATGATCAGGACTGTTCATGCGGTTCCTCAGATCTAGGAGCCCTTATGGGGATAAAAACACTGAAATTGGTATGTCCGGGACTCGAGGTGAATTTGATAAGGCCCTCATGTAGATTGACCAGGGTTTGAGCAATGGACAGGCCTAAACCCGTGCCGTGATCTCGGCCGGTGATCATGGGGTAAAATAGCTTCTCCCTGAGATGATTAGGGATGCCTGGGCCGTCATCGATGATTTCGAACTTGGCGATCAATAGATGTCGGGTCTGGCCTATGGAAAACTGTCGTTCGATCCTGGTGCGCAAGGTGATGATGCCCGATTTATTCACTGCCTGCAGGGCATTGCGCACGATGTTTAGTATAGCCTGGACCAGCAGGTTTCGGTCAGCATAAACAAGCGGTATGCTCGGGTCATAGTCGCGCTTGATGATGACTCCCGGGGGGGCTTCGGCGGTCACGAGATGGCGAATATGTTCGAATACCTCATGGATATCGATGTCTTTTTTGCTCGGCAGGTCGTTGGGACCTAGCATCCGGTCCACCAGACTGCGCAATCGATCGGCCTCACCGATGATGATACGTGTATATTCCTTCAATTCATCATTTTCCAGTTCGCTTTGCAGTAACTGAGCGGCCCCTCGTAATCCACCCAATGGATTTTTGATCTCATGGGCGAGTCCCCGTATCACCGCGCGAGAGGCTAAATTTTGTCTAAGGATTTGGTCTTCGCGGCTGATCCGCAGGTGTCTGTCCAGCTCTACAACCTCCAACAGCAAAGAGCTTGAGCCACCCCATTCCTGCAATGGGGTTAAGGTACAGTTGACCGTGGCCTTCTTTTTACCTGGGGTCAAGACATCGATCTCGTGCTCCACGTAGGGTTGTCCGGTGAGCAACGACTGCCTGATCCTTTCCCGCAGGTTCTCGCTGGTGCATCTCAGTTTGTCATCCAGAGCGGTGCCCAACACGCGGCGGGCACTTAAACCCAACAGCGCCTCGGCGGCCGGATTGACATATTGAATAATGAGACTCTCGTCTACCAACAAGATGGCAGTAGCGAGATTATCCAAGATCTGTAACTGAAGATGATCACCCATGGCAGGGTTCAAGCAATAATCGATCCACAATATGCTCGTAAATTGCATACTGAATAATGGATGAAAATAGTTTTTAAATTTAACTAGTTATAAAGGATTAAAATTTATTTCCCGGTTGAATAGCATTCACTACAAGGGATTTGCCACAATGATGAGGTGTAAAGATATATTATGCACTAAATTGGTGCGTAATGTTTTTATATGGGGCCAGAAGGGTTTTCCCCTGCGTCAGATCAGGGCTAAGCCGTTACCGTCTATGCTTGGCGCCGTTACTACCCCGGGGTTTTATTCTTATAGATTGTCTGGAGGATCTAGGTACTATGGCGGTGGGCGGGAAATTATGGATGCGCGTAACACAGAGAAATCGATGGGATGGGTGCTAATGAGTTTTTGCCCGGCACCATTTCTGACTTCGGCGTGGATGGAGTGGGTGCCTCGATCCACGTTAGCTAGTTGAAATCGGGTCTGTCGACCTTGAGTGACTGTTTTACCATCCATGATTAGGTAAATGCTGTCATTCAATCTCAATGGCGGTTCGAGTGTAACGGTAATCACGATATCACCCGCGTTGTTCCTGATCGCACTATCATGTTTGGGCTCCACGATGTGCATTCGCTGATAACTCACCCGTCCTACGATTTCTTCAGACGGTGTATCAACGTCCTTATTCGGGGGTTTGAATGCCGGTACGGTCTGTATCGGACCGATCTCTATCTTCTGGACATCATGCTGAGCATGGCCCGCATCGGGAAGGGAATCTGAGAAATAGATATTGCCTTGGTCATCTTTCCACCGATAAACCTCGGCCTGCAGCATTGCGGTGCAGAGTACTATAGTGCATACGATGAATAGTCGAACCATGCTCTGAGCATAGAGTGGGTCGACATAAACCGCAAGCGATAAAGGGGGTAAGCGAAAAAAAACGCCCCTTGAAGGGGCGTATTTCCATCTGTAGAGGGCTAAATCAGAGGCTGTAATACATGTCGAATTCTATCGGATGGGTCGTCATGCGTAGTCTTGTTACCTCCTCCATCTTGAGGGTGATGTAACCATCAATGGAATCATCGGAAAACACACCACCTGCTTTGAGGAAAGCGCGGTCCTGATCCAATGCCTCCAAGGCTTGGTCTAGAGAGGAACATACCTTGGGAATCTCAGCCTCTTCTTCGGGTGGCAGGTCGTAGAGATCTTTATCCATTGGGGCCCCGGGATGGATCTTATTCTGAATGCCGTCGAGTCCGGCCAACATCATGGCGGCAAAACTCAGGTAGGGATTGCCGGCGGGATCAGGGAACCGTACCTCGATCCGACGGCCTTTGGGATTCGGATCGAAGGGGATACGGATAGAGGCGGAACGGTTGCGTGCGGAATAAGCCAGCAGCGTAGGGGCCTCAAAGCCGGGAACCAAACGTTTATAACTGTTGGTGGAGCCGTTGGCGAAGGCGTTGATGGCCTTGGCGTGTTTGATTATACCGCCAATATAATACAACGCGGTTTCCGAGAGCCCGCCGTACTGGTCGCCAACGAACAGGTTTTCGCCATTTTTAGCAAGCGACTGGTGGACATGCATGCCATTACCATTGTCACCTACCAGGGGCTTAGGCATGAAGGTGGCAGTTTTACCAAAATTGTGGGCGACGTTGAGTACGCAATATTTCAAGATTTGATTTTGATCGGCGCGTTTGACCAAGGTGCCAAACTTGGTGCCGATCTCGCACTGTCCGGCGGTGCCTACTTCATGGTGATGGACCTCGGTGACTACACCCATCCCTTCCATCGTCTGGCACATCGCAGCGCGAATGTCTTGCAGAGAATCGACTGGAGGAACGGGAAAGTAGCCGCCCTTGACGGTGGGGCGGTGGCCGATATTGCCTTGTTCAAAGACTTTTTCGGAGTTCCATGAGGACTCATCGGAATCTATTTCATAGAAGGCGCCTTTCATCTCTGCCCCCCAACGCACATCGTCGAAGATGAAAAATTCAGGTTCCGGGCCAAAAAAAGCGGTGTCGGCGATGCCGGTGGATTTCAGATATTCCTCGGCACGTTTGGCAATGGAGCGGGGATCACGCTCATAACCCTGCATGGTCGTCGGTTCGACGATATCACAGCGTAAAATCACTGTGGGATCATTGAAGAAAGGGTCCATGACGGCAGTAGAAGCATCGGGCATCAGGATCATGTCAGACTCGTTGATCCCCTTCCAGCCGGCGATTGAAGATCCGTCAAACATCTTGCCGTCTTCAAATAAATCTTCATCGATCGAATGGGCAGGCACGGAGACGTGTTGCTCCTTGCCTTTGGTATCGGTGAATCGAAAATCGACGTATTTCACGTCATTCTCTTTCATCATTTTTAAAACATCGCTTGGTGACATCTAAAACTCCTCCGAAAAAGCAATATTGACAGTACTCTGCCTGGTGGTTGTCGAATCTAAGTTCGACCGGCTCCTAGGAAGAATGCTGTTGTTAAACAAACTGATGATGCTGAAATGCATGTTCTATGCCATCTGTTTTTGTTGTTGGAAAGATCTTCAGGATAGGTGATTATCAGGAGGCAATGCGAACTAAATCAGCGACATTTTAGTGCAGATGTATTTGTATTGCACCAATAGTGCGCGTCTCGTTTGAGAATTAATCTCCCTCTGATAGCGTCGTGGTTTACCATAGTGCGGGTCGGGTATATTGGAAACTTGCGCTAAGGATGGGTCACTTTGATCAGAATGACAAGCTCGTCTTTTCCCTGTCGGATCTCGATGACCTCGTGGCTGTGGACTCGGCACCATGCAGGGATGTCGTACAGTGCACCGGGATCGGTGCAATAGACTTTGAGCAAGTCCCCGGTATTCAACGTGGCAATTCGGTCCTGCACCCTGATGACAGGTAAGGGGCATAGCAAGCGGCGAGCATCTAAGGAATGGCTCAATGATAACTCAGCTATTTTACATCTCATCTTCAGCCTGTCTTCCTGTCTGACACTATCAGAGATACCAGTTCTCGGGGATGTTCTCCGTCGGCATGGGTGTTACCGACAAGGTTCGGGCTTGCTCACCGTGTGGGGTAATACTCACGCTAACCGATTCTGTATCACGGCCTTGGCTGAAGCGTGCCGTGACGCGGGCTGCGAGCATTAGATCCTCGGTGCTAAGTTGCTGGTCACCGATCAGCAGGGTGAGTGGTCCACCGTGACTGACTGTGGTGATGTGAGTGAACTGGGAGCGATAACCTTGTAAAAATCGTGTTTCGCCTTCTTCACGAGAAATGATCATCTTAAAGTGGGGGCGTGGCCGCAGATGCCGACCAACCTTGAGCAGCATGATGTCGTCCAGTTCATAGGTCTTTTCTCCGCGGTGCGCCCAGAGATCCTTCAGTTTGAGCGTGTAGTTCGGATCGGTAAGAAAACAGCACCCCCCCGCGGGCTGAGCATAATCTTTTATGCCAAAGCGTTCGGCCAACGCCATTTGTTGTTTGCGGGAACGTCCATGGATGCCAAAGAGATCTTGTCGATTCACCCAACCTTCCAGTTCGGGCTTGGTACTAGGTAGATTCTTGGCGCATAGGGGGCGTAACAACAATTCATTGGCCGCAGATTTTTCTGCGATCAGGGGCATGGTGTCGCGGCGTTGTGACATGGGGCGTTGTCCAACGACCTCTCCGGTGATGATAAAATCAAAGCCGTTTTTCTCTATCCACTCCCTGGCCTTGGTGATCATGAATATCTTGCAATCAAGGCAGGGATTGAGATTCGCGCCGTACCCATACCTTGGGTTGATGACGACATTTTTATATTCTTCGATCACATCCACGATGTGTAGCCAGATGCCTAGTTGCTCTGCTACCCAGAGGGCGTTGTTTCGTTTTGGACGGCGACGCTCCTTCTTGCGGATGGCGTGAGTGTGTCCCTCGATGCAAAAGCCGGTGTAAAAGTTCAGACCTTCGACATGAACGCCCTGCTCCTTGACGATCCGGGCCGCCAGCATAGAATCGAGACCACCCGAAATCAGTGCGACGGCTTTTGTTTGTTTGGACATGCCTGATGAACTAATGGGTGGGTAGAGATAGGGACATGAGAGTGTATCAATATTACCTAGATCCTGCGAGTGGCTGTGTTTCCAGAGTGCAAGATATTGATTCGTT
>JBDLIZ010000181.1:0-9165 GCA_039714615.1 Pseudomonadota bacterium
GTAGAGGTGGCGTATATGATCTCGGTCAAACGCACCAGTCTGTTGTTTGGCCTGCTCTACGGCGCTTTGCTTTTTAGCGAACCTCGGCTGGGTCACAACCTGCTGGCCGGTTCCTTGATGGTCAGCGGTGTGGCATTGCTTGCCGTTTATTCTGACTCGGATTGAGGTAAACTTGAGCTTAAAACTTTTGGGAGGGAGATGTTCATGAAGGTCACTATTGTTCACGTCCATATCAAGTCCGATCATGTGCATGACTTTATCGAAGCCACACGTTTGAACCACCAGGCATCGGTCCAGGAACCTGGCAATCTGCGCTTTGATGTCCTGCAACTGGAAGAGGACCAGACGCGCTTTGTTCTCTATGAAGCATATACCAGCGTCGAGACTGCTGCAGCCCACAAACAGACGCAACACTACAACACTTGGCGAGACACCGTGGCCGAGTGGATGGCGTCACCGCGCGAGGGTGTACCCTATCATGGCTTGCTACCGGAAACGGTACTGGACTGAATATGAGCAGCCGGCAGTTTTCTATTGCTCGTCTTCCACGCATCGAATTTGGGTATGGTGTCTTTGCCAAGGTCGCCGGAACGGTTGCTGCTTATGGTGAACGGGTCTTAGTGGTCACAGGTGCAAGGTCATTTCTGGATTCTGCCCACTGGGCCGTGCTGCAGACCGATTTGCACGCCCATGGTGTACGCTGGCAACAGCTCAGTGTCGACGGAGAACCCTCTCCCGTCCTGATTGATGATGCTGTGGCCGCATACCCTGCGAACTCTGTAGACGTGGTCCTCGGCATCGGTGGTGGTAGCGCCTTGGATGCTGCCAAGGCAATCGCTGGTTTGATCAAGGTCCGCCGCTCGGTGATGGACTATCTGGAGGGTGTAGGCCCTGAGCTACCCTATGAGGGGCCGGCCGTACCCTTTATTGCCGTGCCGACAACGGCGGGTACCGGAAGTGAAGCCACTAAGAACGCCGTGCTCAGCGTGCAGGGTAGGGAGGGTTTCAAGAAGTCGTTCCGCGACGATAAGCTGGTCGCCGAATACACCATCGTGGATCCAGACTTGTTGGCTTCCTGTCCACTGCAAGTCATTGCGGCAAACGGAATGGATGCCCTTACCCAGCTGATCGAGTCCTATGTGTCGCTGCGCTCAAATCGTTTCACAAGAACACTCGTTGTTAGCGGCTTGCGTGCGGTGCGGGATGGACTGCTGCCTTGGTATGAAGGCAGTGCGCAAGCGCATCAGGGGCGCGAACACATGGCCTATGCCGCACTGTTGTCCGGCATCACCCTGGCACAGACAGGGCTTGGGTCGGTTCATGGATTGGCCTCGCCCCTGGGTGCTTTCCATCCCATCCCCCATGGCGCGGTCTGCGGTACGCTCGTAGCCGCGGCCACGGAGCTGAATATCAGGGCGATGTTGGATCGAGAACCAGACAATCCTGCGCTGGACCGGTATGCGCGGCTTGCCTCGGTCCTCTGTAACCAACACTTTTCTACACGCGAACAAGCCTGGGCATCACTGGTTTCCGTACTGGAGAGCTGGACCAAGCATTTGAACCTTCCAACCCTGTCAAACTATGGTGTGGAAAGATCGGGGCTGGACCATGTGGTGGCCCATTCCCGCGGCAGCAGTATGAAAACCAATCCGATCGTTCTGCACGACAGTGAAATCATGGATTTGTTGAAGCGTCGACTCTAGGAGTCTGTCGGACTTAGGCGATCGTAGCGAGGGAAAGACGGTTTGGGGCAGATTTTCTGATCGTTTGAGGCGAATAGCCGTAGCGTGTAACGAAAAGGATCGAGAAATCTGTCCAAATCCGGCTTTTCCGCAGTAGGTCAGTCCTAAGTCCGACAGACTCTAACCTTGATTCCTCCGATGCGGCGATGCCGTGCGCGGTTTATTCTTTCACCGTGGCGAGTTTTACGGCGCAGAATTTGAATTCCGGGATCTTGGCATAGGGGTCCAGGGCCTCGATGGTGAGCAGATTCGCCGCGGCTTCGTGATAACAGAAAGGCAAGAACACCTGGCCCGGTTGCAGGCCCGCATCGACCTTCGCAATGGCCTCGATTTCACCCCGACGTGAGATGACCTTCAGCCTGCTGCCGGTTTGTGCATTGAGCTTGTCTAGATCATCTGGAGATATATTGACCATGGGTGCGGGTTCCAGGGCATCTAATACCGTGGCGCGCCGGGTCATGGCCCCGGTGTGCCAGTGTTCCAATTGATGGCCGGTAATCAGCGCATAGGGGTACCCGTCATCGGGAAGTTCAGCGGCATTGGTAAAAGGCGAGGGGACGAACCGTGCCCGGCCGTCGGGGGTAGGAAAGTCCTGTCTGAATAATATGGGTTCCCCAGGGTCGCCCTCCTGCCTGCAGGGGTAGGTTACGGAGCCTTCTTGTTCCGGTCTCTCCCAGCGGATACCGGCAATACTCGGCATGGCCAGGCGCATCTCCTCGAAAACCTACTGCGGTCCCGAGTAATCCCAATCCAGTCCAAGTCGGTGGGCGATTTGCTCAATGATCCACAGGTCCTGACGGGCCTGGCCTGGAGGGGACAGGGCCTGACGGCCGAGCTGCACTCTGCGGTCGGTATTGGTGAAGCTGCCGGTCTTCTCGGCAAATGCGGAGGTCGGTAGCACCACGTCAGCGAAAAAGGCCGTTTCGGTGAGAAACAGGTCTTGTACCACCAGGTGTTGCAGGCTGGCCAGGGCCTGGCGGGCATGGTTTAGATTCGGGTCGGACATGGCGGGGTTTTCCCCCATGATGTACATGCCGTGCAGCCGCCCCGCGGTGATGGCTTGCATGATCTCGACCACGGTGAGGCCGGGATGGGGATCCAAGGCTTGGCCCCAGAGCTGTTCGAATCGGCGTCTGGCATCGGGATCGTCGACCCGCTGATAATCCGGGAAGACCATGGGGATCAGGCCGGCATCCGAGGCCCCTTGGACGTTGTTTTGGCCACGAAGAGGATGTAGTCCCGTGCCCGGGCGGCCGATTTGACCGGTCATCAACGCCAGGGAGATCAGGGCCCGGGCATTGTCCGTCCCATGGATGTGTTGGGAGATCCCCATGCCCCAGAAGATGATGGCGGCCCGGGCTGAGGCATAAACGTGAGCCACCTTTCGTATCGTGGCGGCGTCGATCCCACAGATCGAGGCCATGGCCTCGGGAGTGAAGTTGGATAGATGGGCCTTAAAGTCCCCGTAACCACGGGTGCGGGAGCTGATGAAGTCCTCGTCTACCAGATCCTGCTCGATCACCGCGTACATTATGGTATTGAGTAATGCCACATCGGTATCCGGTTTGAATTGTAGATAATACCGGGCATGGCGGGCCAGTGCGGTGCGTCGGGGGTCCATCACGATCAGGGTCTTGCCGGCACGGGCGGCGTTTTTCATGAAGGTGGCGGCCACCGGGTGGTTTTCGGTGGTGTTGGAGCCAATGACGATGATGACCTGCGCCTCGGCGACAGATGTACACCGGGTTTGCGTACCCTGCCACTGACGGAATAAGAGCGTAATCCATGTCGTCCGTGTCGTCCTTGAGAAGTAAACCATTGTGAGCCGTTTTCAAGGATACGGGGGATCCAGTATAACGATTCCATGTTGTGCACTAGAGTAGGGCTACCGAACAATCCCAGCTGAGCCACATAGGGGGGACGAAGCCTTGGCATGCCTCGTTTGCCCTCGATGGATTCGATCATCGCCGATTCCTCACCACAGACATAAGCACCAGCACCGCGGCGCAGGTGTATCGCCGGCAGTGGATGGCCGAGTTCATTTTTCAATACGGCGAGTTCCCGGCTCAGCAGCTTGCGGCAAGCCGCATATTCATCACGCAGATAGATGTAGATGGACTCAATTCCCACGACTTGGGCGGCAATCAACATTCCTTCGAGGAATCGGTGCGGATCGCGTTCCAGGTAATAGCGGTCCTTGAAGGTGCCGGGTTCACCTTCGTCGATATTGACCGCCATCAGACGTGGCGAAGGCTGCCCCGAACGATGCGCCATTTCTGACCGACGGGGAAGCCCGCTCCCCCCAGTCCTCGCAGGTTAGAATCGTCTACAATGGCGAGGATCTCTTCATTATTTAAATGGCCTGCCAGGTAGCGGCTGAGGGTATGGTAACCCCCCTCAGAACGGTATCGATAAAAGTCTGTGTAATCCTCGGGTTCGTGCTGTATCTGACCGGTCTTTACGGCGTTTAAAACCTTTTGCGCCGTGGCGTGTTTAACTGGGTAAGTGTCTACCACCGCTACCGGTGCTGTCTCGCAGCGCCCTACACAGGGCGCCCTTACCACTCTTACCTCTTCGCCCAATCGCGTAGAAAGCTCATCGATCAGTCCATGGGCACCGAACATTTCACAGCTGATGGAATCACAAACTCGTACAGTGAGCCGGGGAGGCGGCGTCTCGTTTTCCTTGACTACATCGAAGTGATGATAAAAACTGGCGACTTCATAGGCCTCGGCACTGGACAGTCCCATCGCATGGCCTAGGGCGTGCAGGTGCTGAGCCGACAAGTACCCGTATTTTTCTTGAATTTGATGCAAGTATTCGATCAACAGGTCACGGCGCTTCGGGTTGCCGTCGATTAAATCGGCAATCTCTTTTAATGCTAGATTGTCTACGCGTCGACCTCGGGATCGACCGGATTTTCCATGCGGTTTGGTGGTGGTAGACAATTATTCCTCCTGTTAAGCGGATGCTCGGTCAGGTGTCGGAACTATAGCAGTTTGTGATCGCTATTTGGACGGGAGTTCAATGCAAGGCTGTTTTAAAACCGCTGCTGAGACGCGTTGCTTCAGACCTGGTATTTTCTGTTGATCCACTCGTTCCCGTCTATACTCATAGTCTGGAGTGGTTTACCCTATCTAAGCCCTGTTTTCGGAGGGCTCAATCAGGCCGGATGACAAGCGAAAACGACATGTCGGCCGATTCGATGGAGGTGGTAACGATGGGCTGGAGAGAGCGCAAGCACGAAGAGACCTATGGCGAGGACGAGGTAGAGGAGCGGCTCAAAGAGCAGCTTCCGCACTGGTCTGTCGAAAATGGCTGGATCTGCCGAAAATACCGCACCAGTGGTTGGAAGGGGGCTCTTATGGTGGTCAATGCCGTAGGGCACTTGGCCGAGGCGGCGTTTCATCATCCGGATCTATCGGTCTCCTATGGTTTTGTCATTGTTAGATTAAACACCCATTCCGCCAAGGGTATCACTAACAAGGATTTCGAACTCGCTCTAAAAATCGAGGAATTCATTCAATGGCAACCCGCCAAGGAAGGGGGGGCACTGGAAGGTACGCCGGATGATCCGAGGTATAAGTACCTAAATTATGATTGATCGGCTGGTAACCTTAGGGAAAATGCAGGATTTATTTGATTTAAGTCAAAGACAACGCCTGCGGCAAACTGCCACACTTCGTTAAGGGCGTAGCGCCCTGCCAAGCTTCACGCTACACCCACAGAAATTCAGAAATAGTGTCAGCGTGACTTCTAATACTGATTCCCTGTCTTCAGAAAAAGCAATGGATTTATTCTTATGTGGAGAGTGTCTTGCGATTCAATCGCCGTGTCTGTCTGATCACCTTTACCAGCTTTTTCGCCTTTGGCATGTTATTCTGGGGTGGGTTCAACACCGCGATCGAAGTGACGAATACTGAGTCATTCTGTATCTCCTGTCACGAGATGGAAAGCAACGTTTACCAGGAGTACAAACAGACCAAGCATTTCAGAAATTCCACCGGTGTGCGTGCCACCTGTCCCGATTGTCATGTACCCCGGGAGTGGCCGTACAAGGTTCTGCGTAAGATTCGTGCTACCAACGAGCTTTATCACGCCTTTCTGGGTACCATCAATACCCCGGAGAAGTTCCAAGCCAAGCGTCTGGAGCTTGCCCGGGATGTATGGCGGACCATGGAAGAGACCGACTCCAGAGAGTGCCGGAATTGTCATGGTTTTGACTATATGGATCTGTACGAACAGGGGCCGGTAGCCAGCGAAAAGCATCGCCAGGCCGAGCAGGAGGGCAGGACCTGCATCGAATGCCATCAGGGTATTTCTCACCATTTACCCGAAGAATACGTCGAGGCCGAGCATGAACGTTATGAGAGCGAGGATGTTCCCTGCGCGGATTGTCATGAAGACATTGAAGAGCCACCAGAGGGTGAGGACTGGGACTGGGACAAGGAGGATTGATAAATGAGGGTAATTATTGGGGAAACCGAAATGAGGAGGATATGTGATATGGATCTACTGAAATCTGCGTCATCCAAGGGTGAAAATCGTTAAATGTTAAAAATAGTTAGGGGGTCAATATGTCTATGATAAAACACACCGTTTTGGCGTTTGCCGGCATGGCCATGCTGGTAACGCTACAGCCAGCCGTTGCCGCGGACGAGGCCACGGTCAAGATGGGTAAGAATCTTTTCAAGCAAAACTGCGAGGTCTGCCACCAGGCCGATGCGATCGGAAAACCGGGTTTTGCGCCCTCCTTGACCAATCCCGAGTTACTGGCCACCGCCTCGGATAAGTTTCTGCTAAGCACCATTCGCGACGGGCGCAAGGGTACGGGTATGCCGCCTTTCAAACATCTGGGGCGCAAGAAGATCAAGGCGATGGTGGCCTATCTGCGTTCCCACAGCACGTTACCGAACAAGTCGGCCGCGGTTGATGCTCAGCCGCGGGCGCATGGTGACCCCCGTCTCGGCAAGATCTGGTTCGATCAGATCTGCTCCACCTGTCACGGGGTTAAAGGTAACGGTTATGATGCCGGGGGTACCGGTACGGCTATTGGTACAGCAGGTTTCCTCAGCAAGGCCACTGATGGTTTTATCCGCACCACCATCGAGGAAGGCCGTTCCAACACTCGCATGTTGCCTTTCCGGGGTCCCACGGCCCTCGCCGCTCTGTCCGATCGGGAGATCGATGACATCATTGTCTATATGCGCACCTTAGCCAAACAGTAAAAAAGGGAGAAAGAACACATGAAACGCATCAAGATCAGCCGGCGCAATTTTCTTAAAGGCAGCGCCTTTATCACCAGCTCCGCGGCCGGGGCCAGCCTTATGGTGGGCGCCAATCCGGAACTGGAGGCCGCCCCCAAGGCAGCCCCAACCGGCACGGCTACCCGCACCACCGCCTTGGCCCAGTGTCCCTACTGCGGGGTGGGCTGCGGTACCATTATCCAAGTGGAGAACGGCAAGATCGTCTCTATGCGGCCCGACAAGGACCACCCCACCAACTCCGGTCTACAGTGCATCAAGGGATTGACAGCGGCCGAACCCATCTATGTGGATCGCATGGAGGGGGATAGCTATGTGCGCAAAGACGTGTGGGCCGAATGGAACAAACCCGGACATGGGAATCTGGACTATATAACCAAGACCAAGGGCTCTTTCGACGAGGAGCACTTCGTGCGCGTACCCTATGCAAAGGCCTCGGAGATGGTGGCCCACAAGATCGCCCATTTCGTCAAGAAAAATGGCGGTAACTCGATCGGGCTTTATGGATCCGGACAGCTCACCATGGAGGGCCAGTATCTGGAAAACCTGTTCATGAAGGGGGTGTTGGGCTCCAACACCATCGAGGCCAACGCGCGCATGTGCATGACCTCGGCGGTAACCGGTTATTTCGCCACCCTGGGTTCGGATACCCCGCCGCTGGCCTATGAGGATATCGAGCTGTGTGACATGATCATGCACTTCGGACACAATCCCCGGGAGGCCCACCCGATCATCTTCTGGCGGGCCGCCGACCATAAGAAGAAGACCAATATCCCTACTGTGATGGTAGACCCGCGGCGCACCGGCAGCCAGCAGGGTTATGCGGACATCAACCCGGATAACTCGGTGCATGTGCCTATCCTCAATGGGGACATCAGTTTTCTGAACTCCCTCGCCCACGTATTGCTCAAGGACCATCCCGATGTAATCGACTGGGATTTCATGAAGGAACACACCACCGGCTGGAAGAAATATACCGATACGGTGCTCAAAGACTACAGTCCGGAGCAGGTTCAAGACCGCATGGGCAGCAAGGAGGTTACCCCCAAGCTGATCCGCAAGGTCGCCGGCATGTTCGCCGATGCCACCCGCAAGCGCCTGGCGCGTACCAAGGGCGCCCAGAAAGGCGCCAAGGTCGGCGTCCCCGGTGGCGAGGGTTATGGTGGTGTGATCATCATGTGGGGTATCGGCTACAACCAGCATATCCATGGTCAGCACAATGTAATCTCTATCGTCAATCTGCTGACCATGACGGGTAATCTGGCCAAACCCGGCTGTGGACCGTTCTCCATGACCGGCCAGCCCAATGCCATGGGTGAGCGTTTCACCGGCGGGTTGACCGGACGGCTGCCCTTCAATATGCCGCTCAAGAACGACAAGCATCGGGCCAAGATGGCCAAGGCCTGGAATGTGCCGGAGAAGAATCTGGTCAAGGCCATGAACTCCGGGAATCCCGGGATGGCGGTGGGGATGATGGAACGGGCCCTGAAAGACGAGGTCAAGGCCATGTTTCTGATCTATGCCACCCACATCGACCTGCCGGATCAACACAACCTGATACGTCCGGCCTTGTCCAAGATGTTCGTCATCGCCCAGGAGATCTATCGCCATGCGCCGAATAATCTCTATGCCGATGTCATCTTCCCGGCGGCGACTTGGGGCGAGGTGCAGGGGGTCTATATCAGTTCCGAGCGGCGTATCAATATCGTCGACAAGGCCGCCGAACCACCTCCCGGATGCCGCCCCGACCTGGATATCGTGATCGACAAGGGTAAGGAGATCGCTCATCTGCTGGGGCTGGACGGCGACAAGATCTTTCCCTGGAAGAAGGGCAAGGACGGCTTTGTCAATGTCGAAGATATCTTTCGCGATATCATCCGCGCCTCGGAGGGGACCGATACCGATCTAAGCGGTATCCTCGAGCGGGAGAAGCTCGATAAGATCAGCCCCTATCAGCAGTTGCGCGATCTGCGTGGTATCCAGTGGCCCGCGCCCACCTATAGCATCGCCAAGGGTGGCGGCACTACCCGCCGCTACATGTTACAAGAGGGCGAATGGGAAACCCGTCCCTATGGCTATTTCCGTACCAAGGACGGCAAGGTGCATATGAAACTTTGTCTGCAGGACTACACTGACCGCGAGGAGATCACCAACAAGCT
>JBDLIZ010000182.1:0-9149 GCA_039714615.1 Pseudomonadota bacterium
GGCATGGGTGACGACCACGATGCGAGCCGCCTTGCGGTAGAGATAGTGCTCCAACCATTCAAAAAAACGCAGTACAACCGAGTCTCTCATCGCCCCAACGGCCTTAATCGATTCCGGCCACAGGTCTCGCAGTTCAAAAACGAAGGGAACACGCTTATATCGGCTCACAACATAAGCTGCACAGACCGTGAAAAAATGCGGTGAAGTCCCAATCACCAGATCGGGCTTATGAACAAAGGGCGCAGTCAATATGGCCGAGACCATATAACTCATATAGTCCAGAGTTCGTTTGACAAACCCTTCGTTGGCCGTGATATAGCTCCAAACACGGATAACGCGGATACCCTCTATAGTTTCCGTTTGCCACAGCTTGTTTCGGAAACCCTCGAATACCCGGCCTTTAGGGAAATTCGGCACGCAGGTCATCACCGTGACATCGTGCCCCGCACGCACCCACTCCCTGCAGTGTTCGAAGGTGCGGGAGGCCGGTGCGTTCACCTCCGGGGGAAAATTATCTGTCAGAAACAGGATGTGCATATCAATTCCAGGAAAAGCGCGTGCGCACCGAGGGGCCCAAGAAGCGCACCTCGAGGCATTGGGTCGAAACCGAGAGACCGAACTCCGGACACCAGATCGATCCGGCTACCGCAACCTGTCCTTCGGGCACCTGCCAGCGCAGGAGCCGCCCGCTTGGAAGCCGTAGATATCCTCGGTTGCCGTTGCGTTCGATAGAAACGTCTGGATGCAGGTGAAAGCGCGCGACGGCCTCGCGAAAACCGCCTTCGATCACGTCGACGACCTCGAGTAAACCGTCACTCCAATGCCAGCGACGCCGATGCACGGGACGGCCGTCCAGGCGTCGATAACCGTCGTGCGCGCAGGCGATGTCGATGCAATCCGGTGTTTCTTCGACTTCCAGGCCGAATGGGTGCGCGCGACGGGCGACGCGAAAACCACCCCAGACTTCACTCGAATCGGCACCGTCGATCTGCACCGTACTGTGGGCTGCGGTACCACGTTCGCGCAGGCGCTCGGCGCCTGCTCCATAGCGCGACGTACCACCGTTGACGATAATGCGCTGCCTATAGACGGACAACTCGAACGACAGGGTGTCGGCATGCGCATGCCCCGGGAGGTAATCCGGCCCGACTGGGGCAACATCGAGCAGACAAATCGCCTCTTTTTGCTCCAGGCGAACGTAACCGGTCTGGGGAAACTTCAGGATTCTCCCGACCTCCGTCTCTGGCGCCGGCAATACTCCCACATGCGCAGCATACTCCGCCAACGCAGCGTAGTCCGGCGCGATATCGAACGCGGCGTCGTTGAAAAACCCGATGCGTCCATCTGGATGCGACATGCCCCGCAACCATAGGAGCATACTTTCTGCGGTCTCGACCCACTTCGTGGAGGTGATCGAAGAGATCCTGCCGGGCCAGGCAGCTGCCGCATTCACTAAGTCCAGTAGATCCCCAACAACAATGGCATGGTACATGGGACTGCGCTCGAAATGGCCACCATCCTCCAGCACCTGCTCTGCCAACTCGCGCTCGATTATCGCCAAACCTTCGACCAACCACGCGTCAGCCTCATCACCTTCGAAGAACAATCCGCCAAACACCAACGCCTTGGCATTAGCCCACAAATGATTACCCAAGAGGTGCCATTCGAGCCGCGAGCGCAGCCATCGCAGCTGTAGGGCAAGGCTCTCTAGCCAATCACTCTCCATCGAGTTACCTGCAAGCGCCCATTTCATCCAGTTGACGATCCGCAGCGATAAGGTATACGGCTCCCAACCGTTACCCACGCCCGGGGAATTCTCAGCGACCCAACGGGCTACCAATCCACGATGCCAGTTCACCCGCTGCTCGGCCTCCGCAGCGTTCAAATCATCGAAGTAGTGCAGGTTGTACAGCCACAGTTTATCCCAGCCCTCATGGTTCCACGCTGAGGCCTCGGACACGTCATAGGTCACGTTTAGAAATCGGCACTGCTGCGGCCCCAACATGCTCGGCACACCGCAAACAGGCTGAGCCCACCGTCCGCCAAGCGGTCTGACCGCAGGCGTCGAACGCGCATTCAGCCGAGGTCGATAAAATCGGTACCACAAGCGTCCGTAAAACTGGACCGGCCGCAAATGACGCAGCGTGTGCCAATAAAGAGGTAGAGACGGCGTCATAACTGGCTAGATCGCAATCAAGTGTAAAGAAGTCAAATGCTGGGAATCCGTGGAATGTTCGACTTGGTCAGGCCTGAATGCAACAAACGCAAACCGCTTCACTAGGAACCTGTCAGGCTTAGGTGTCCTTGTGAGCACTGTCTTGGGTTCCTTCGATGACTTTTGCCGGAACGATCACCCCCTGGAGCAAGCTGCTCAATCAGCCCAAGTTTGCCGATTATCGCATACAGGATGAGCGGTGACGCATTGACGACCCACGCTTCAGTCACGCCGCACTTCCTCCAACAGCTCGTTGAAACTCACCTAAATAACTGGAATTCGACGGCGCGCCAACTCGTCAATAAACTCTGCCCGGCTGATACCGGCTATTTCTGCCGCTTTCTCCTGTGAGATACGTTGCTGGGCGTACCACTGCGTTGCTGCTTCGATACGCATCTATTCAACGAACTCAGCAGGCGCTCGGCGCAAGGCGGAAAATACGCTCTCTGGCAACGTGATTGTTATAGTAGTCATCTGTGCTTCCTGTAGAATGTTCTGCTATAGCCGTCACGGATAGGTTTTCCCAGTATATGATGCGTACATTTTCGCTCATGACAAGGCGCAACGACAAGTAATATTCGGGGTCCTCGGGGATATCTGCGGGTCAAATTCTAACATTTTGGTACTTAACAACCTGTGGGTATGCATGGCAACGTTCCACCTGGTCTCGACCAAACCGCAAATACTCCTTACCTGGTGTGATCCACCTAATTGGCTCCAGAAGCTATATCAATCGTCACCCGGCTCACCTCCATGATCTCCTGGAACGGTATAGGTGCCGCCCCGCCCTGCTCCACAGCCCGAACAAAAGCCGCGGCACAGGCCTTCTGCCCCTTGTCCTGGCGCCAGAGATTCATCTTACGAAACCCCGGCCAACCATAACCCCGGAGCCGGCGAAAATTGTCTAACTGCAACACCCCTCCGGCGCAGAACACCTCCAAGCGTTCTTTCGGATAAGACTTGTGGCCATTGGCGAGATAATGAACCGTCCCGAAGGACCCGTCCTCGAACTTCAGGGCGAAACTAACCTTGTCGTCGTGCACATCGATACCGGGCGCGCTGCCCATGAACACAGCCTGATGACCGTTAATCGGGGAGCCGGCGAGAAACCGCAGCAGGTCCAGGAAATGGCAGGCCTCGCCGATAATGCGCCCGCCCCCGACTTCCCTGTCCTGGGTCCAATGCTCCGCAGGGATCGCTCCGGCATTCACCGTCATAACGAATGACTTCGGCGTTTTAGCGCTCTCCAGCAGTCCTTTGATCTTCTGCACCTGGGGCGAGAAACGCCGGTTAAAACCTACCATGAGAAGCGGCGCCTTGGACTGTTCACAGGCATGTCGGTAAGCCGACTCGATTCGATCAAGCTCCTCGTCACTAAGGGCCAATGGCTTTTCCACAAAGACGTTCTTGCCCGCTTCCAAAGCATTGCACACCAAGCCGGCGTGGCTATTGTGCCGGGTGGTGATAACGACGCTGTTGATCTCCGGGTCGGAAAACACCTCATCGGTGGCCGTGGTCGACAACTCGAAACCATATTTGCGTCCCGCATGGGTACCGCTCACACCTCCGTTGGAAGCTACTGTTTTTAGTCGGGCACCTGCTTCTTTAAAGGCCGGAATCAGCACCGCCGAGGCATAGTTACCCGCCCCCACAAAACTCACCACCGCCTTATCCCCTCTCTCCTGTTGGGACAGGGGCTGTACCTTAGCTCCCCTCTCCCCCTGGGAGAGGGGCTGGGGGTGAGGGCCCAACACCACGGTCCGGGACTCTGGCGTAATCTCTATCCCCGGATACTCCAACAGAATCCCCAACGACGGCTCCGATCCGCCCACCACCTCATAGGCCTTTGCTGCCTCGTCGATAGGGAATCGATGAGAGATAAGCGGCTTCACGTCCAAACGTCCATCCGCCATCATGTCCAGCACTGCCTCAATGTTTCTCTTTTCGGTCCATCTAACGAAACCGATGGGATAGTCGATACCCTGGTTCTCATACACAGGATCGGATTTGCCCGGCCCCGTGGAATTAGAAACTTGCAATTGGATCTCTTTTCGAAAGAACTTCTCCCGATTTAGGTCCAACCCCGTTACACCTATTTGTATCACTCGACCGCGTACGCGGCACATATCCGCAGCTTGGTTGATCATCTCGCTGGATTTACCGCCAGCACAAACTATGACACCATCAACTCCATAACCCCGTGAAAAGGCTTGTGCTACTGCCACTGGATCTTCCCCAGCGGAAATATTAACTAACACCGCACCGAATTGTTTGGCCAGCGCCAGTTTCTCCCCATCGGGATCAATACCAAGGACTCGACAACCGTGCGCCCGCAAGAGTTGAACCGTCACCAGCCCTAATAGCCCAAGACCGGTAACTACAAAACATTCTCCTAGCATTGGTTGTGCTAAACGAATACCCTGCATCGCAACGGCACTTACAACACTAAAAGCAACTTCGTCATAACCAATACTTTCTGGAATTTTTACACAAAGATTTTGTGACATACGGGTAATCTCAGCATGTTGCCCATTTCCAGCAACCCGATCGCCAATTTTAAACCCACTTACACCTTTGCCTATGTCTATAACAACGCCAGAGCAACTGTAGCCCATAGGCATGGGCTGATCCAGCTTATTCTTTACTGTTGCAAGAGTAGTAGCGACACCATCAGTTTTGATTTTTTCCGCAACCTGCTTTACTTTGTCTGGATGCTGCCGAGCCTTACCCACGTAAGAAGACTTGCCGAAATTCAAGAGCATTCGCTCGGTGCCTGAGGAAATAAGGCTGCAATGATTGCGAACCAATATCGTTCCAGGCGCAGGCCCAGGGGTTGGCACTTCAGCGGCTTCGACTTGCCCTGTTCCGAGGTGCTGTAAAATTTGCAACATAAACTTCCCCAACTAATTCATTGTGAAACTAAATAGGTGAAACCAAACGGGGTTCATTTTCTGCCTGTGCAATTTATTCTCGCCAATTTACTTTCCACCACTTTAAAAAGTGATTCCGTCATAATGAAAAACTGTTTTCCATCCACCTTTGACTGTGGCTGAGGCTCAATGCACCCCTTAACATAATCAACTGTCGTTTTCACTACAGCTAAACACATAACGTATTCTATTCGGCTGCGTAAACTACGAATATTGTCTTCCCGGCGTATTGGAACAAGAAAGGTTTTCAATATAGGGCCTGTATCAACACCTGTATCCATAACATGGACCGTACAACCTATTTTATCCAGATCACCGTTTAAAATAGCCCACTCTGGCAAATCCATGCCGCGATAAGTGGGTAAGATTCCCATGTGGCAATTAAGTACCCCCTTAGGAGTTGCTTCCAACAACGGTCGTCGCAATAGACCACCACCAGTAAAAATTAAAACCTCTGCGCCTACCTCACGCACCCATTTGACGAAATTATTCTCATTGAAGTCATAACAGCGGCGCACAGGAATACCTTCTCGCTTACACACTGCAGATACCTTCTCCAAAGGTATGTCATTCTCCTTAAGAAACTGTGAAATGGTTTCATCGCAAGAACTTTTGTAGTTTTGGTTACGCCGTATCAATTTGATCCAGATTTTATTCAACAGCCTGGCACCGTCGCGCCTGCCTTCGAATAGTAATCGGTGTGGATTGACAAGACGACGTAATCCGACACCAGCTATTTGGAGACCCTCACGACGTAGAGATATAATCGTGGATAAGGTGTATAAACTGTAATCGCTGGGTGAAAGTACTACAACTTTCCTGTGATTCATGCTACTTGACATTGATCAACCAGCCTATCACTTATTTCGATAATCACCTTGGCAAGTTCAAGCGTATGGTTCATTTTCCCTCTAAAGTGCCGTGGTGATGGGAAAAAACTGGAATTTCGCAACTTCAAGACCGTATTGACAAAGCGAAAATCACCACTTACTATTCCTGCTTCTAGTAGGCAGGCTGTTGTAAGTACCGTTAGTGTAGCAGCCACACGGCGCCCCCATACTTCGACCATTCTCCGCTCCAAACGCCACATGTTAACCTCACAGAAACGGATTGTTGCTTCTAACCAATCATTTATCTCTTCAATATTTTTATCCCTATAGATACAACAGCGAAGTGACTGTAACTCTCCTAACGACATGTTTTTATAGAGTGGTTGCTCACCAGAGGGTAAATTTACTGAACAATTACCAAAGTTGAACGTGCCATCCAGGAGATTATGAATTTCGCTCGCGCTTGGGTATTTAGACAGTTCAGGAATATCAATCCATTTCATGTCAGAGCCTCAACTTCCCGCAAACAACATTCATAAACCTGTCCATCCAACCCTTTTATGGCCTCGCCAAACACATAAAAGGATTCACTACGTTGAAGACCATCACTAAAACCGATTACACCAAATTTGAAATAACGCTTGGGTAATCCGTCATGGCGGTAGCGTTGCACTTCTAACCATCTTTCCAGATCTCGAGATACTAAAAGGTGTGCATACTCGTCCTTGACACCAGGTCCAACCTCGCATGCGGTGCCCGCTAAGTAATAGCCATCATCCAAGCGTTTAATGTACCAAACAGGGCCAGGAAAAGGGGCTAACTTACGCGTCTGCTTGGTGACTCGGTCTAGAATCACTGGATGAGAATCCTCTAGCTGTGAATCCATGATCCAGACCACCCGGTCTTTCTCAAAAAACACATTGCACGCACGCCACATTTGGGTTCCGTCTCCAAGCCATGTAGTGTTCTGAAAGTCACGGTCAACAACGAGCATGTAACACTCCCCTGCAAAGTCGCCGGTAAGAATCCATAAATATTCTTCGAAAGGATCCCAATAGCAACCGTGTACATGCCTAATTTTTCCTGCTGGAAATCGAAACACAATTTGCCAACTTTTTCCACCATCAACTGATCGATAGACTGGCACTTCAGCCCGCGATATGTTAGCACCATATTCGCCCAAGAAAATTGTTTTTTTGTCTAAAACACAGATGGACTGATGGAGAACTGTGCGGCAGTTACGTAATGACAAAGTTTCGGTAAGAGATTTATTGTGGCCATCGTAGTAATAGACTTTTCCATTCCTCACAATAACTAAGTTCTCAAGATCCTCACCTACAGGTAATACGTTACATTTATCCAGCCGCAAAACACGACGGAATAGCCGAAACCGACCAGGAAAACTGTAGCCATTATCTGGTAACTCTATAACACTCTCCAAACCATTGCGAAGTACAAATACTGATCGATATTTTGAGGTAATTAATATATTTCCATCTGCATAATGACAAATCTCACGTCCTACAATGTGCCGAATAGTTTTAAATACCAATCGTTTTTCCATGACGAAATTTAGTTTATGTACACATTTACACACAAGTCAGGCAGTTCTTGCGCAAGACCGGGGTCAAGTCCAAGTCGTCAAGTCTTGCTTTTTGATTTTTTAGATTGCTTCTATGCTTTACGGCAAAAGACAAGACTTGACCTCGGAGTTCGGAGTTCTGACCGAGCTCGGAGTTCTGTACAAATCAATATATTACACTCGATAAGCACGATCACTTGCAGGATCTAGGTCAGAGTTTTCCGAGCTGATAGAGTCGCACTGGATATATATCACGCTCCGCGATATAGACTAATCTGTATCTTGAGCTAAGCAAGTCCCAGAGAGCAGGAAACTGCTTTAGATAGGTTTTCTCGGTGTAGCCATCAAGAACTATACTCATCGGAGGGTGCTGTTTTAGTGCAGCCTCTATTTCCTCGCGATCTTCTTCTGAGATCTTACGCTCAAATCCCAATGGATGCGATATTCCCAAAAACGGCCTGCGCTGTGCTTGAAGCTCCCAGATCACTCCCCCTGACATCACCGCATCCTTTGTATGAGTATGCATTTTCAAGTATGAAGAGACTTCTCGTAAAGTGACAGGAGACCACAGTCCGTGATATTTGAGTGATAATGTGTTAGCGTCGAAAATAAGACTCAAGATGAAGGAGCCTACAACAACAAGAAAAGTCATGAATCTCACGTATGTTTTTGCATGTAATGAGCGCGCCCTGTCAATGGAAAAAAACCATGGGATTAACAATACTACCCCGATGATTGCAAGCATTGCTAATATCCCAGATCTGTAAGGTTTTAGCGGTGCCATAAGTGCAATGAGAGCAATAACAACCAAGCACACCGAAGACGTCCAAAAGAGTCTACGACTGGAAGGTTTGATAATCATCGCGAAATAAACAAAGGCAAAAGAAACCGATGAAACGTATAATACAGCACTTCCCCTTTCATTCCCTCTGCCCCAATAGAATACAACTGTAAAAATAATTGCCGAAATCAAGAGTGTTGATAAGACGAAGCGTGTTAAGACTTTCTCGCTGTCGAAGGACGGCACTGCATAACGAAGCCAAACTGAGAACACGATTACCAAAGGTGGTAAGAATTCTCTAGAATAGTTAATGAAAAAACCTCTATGATAATAATAATATGTATAAGCGATTAATAGTGAAAACAACCATAAGTAGAGAAGCGATTGAGACACAAGCCGCTCAGGAACTTGAGTTGTATTTTTGGAACCAAGCTGCCTAGCGAACATTATGACCGATAAAAAGAACCCAACCAGTAAGAACGCATAATATATGGACGCGCTAATTATATTTCTGAAATAGTCTGGTGCCAGATAAGCAACATCACTTGTTGTGCCTGAGGTGGACCCAAGAAGCGAGGACAGACTCTTTACGGCAGAGATCAAGAACCCAGCAGGACTATGACCTCCCATTAAAAAATCCTCAAGAGTCATGAATCTAATGTAGAATATAAAAGCTACAGAAATAACCGCTATATACCCTGTCAAGAAAAACCCAAGACATTTACCAGTTATGCGCAACTGGCCTCTATGATAAACTAATAGAAAACCTATGATCGTAGGAAAAATAATAAGGGCTGATTCTCTAACGTAA
>JBDLIZ010000183.1:0-9145 GCA_039714615.1 Pseudomonadota bacterium
GGTAATGTTCGAGGACGTCCTGCACTTCATCGAGTAATTCCGCCGCAGTGGTCATGTCCGGGTGGGTGACGTGGAAGACGATCCGGGTCTCTTCCGCCGCTGAAATTACTGGATATTGGCCCTGTCCCTGGGGATCGAGCAGCACGAATCGATCGGGAGCGGAGGTCTCGGGGTGGAGGTACCACCCCAACACGATGCCGCTGATCAGCAGCACGATGGAGGCGGCCATGGCCGGGAGGGACAGATGTGTGGAGGATTTGGGGTGGCCCATGGATGGTGCGCTCGGAGGCTCCAGATGAGACAGCTGCACGAGATCCTTGAGATTGCGCAGCTCGCATAGCTGCCGTGTCAACTCAGGGTCACTGGCAATCCGCTTCAGCAGTTCGGCCCTTTCCCGCGGAGGAAACTCATCGTCAATCAGGGCATGGAGCGTTTCTTCGGAAACCGGTTTGCGGCAATTGCTCATTTGACCCTCCTCAGACGAGTGCCATCGATGGGTTCCAAGGACTGTTGCTCTATCCTGCGTTTTAGATTTCTCCTGGCTCGGCATAAACGGCTCATGACGGTACCGATGGGGATATCCAGTGCCTGGGCGACTTCGACATAGGAAAATTCCATTAGATCAACTAGGGTAAGCACCTTGCGCTGTTCATCGCCCAGTTGCCGGACAGCGGTGCGTACGCGTGCTATCAGGTCCGTGCGTTGCAGGTCCTGATCGGGACTTCCAACGGCCGGAAATAGACCTTCCTCGTAAGTGGTATCGTTACGGCGGCGCCGCAGCGTGTCCTGATGCTGGTTGACCAGAATCTGGGTCAGCCATACCTCCAGTCTTTCGGGATCACGCAATTTGTCCAGGCCCTGCAAAGCCCGTAGCAGGGTGACCTGCACCAGGTCATCGGCCAATTGTGGGTCATGGCACCAGGACCACGCCAGGCGAAAAAGCCTTGGTCTTGACGCCTCAATCTTTGGCCGAAGTCGTCGACGATCGGCAAAATGCTGCAATAGCCTCATAACAATCCTCTCATCCCTGAGTTAATAGACGCATCTGCCGTGTTCTTTATTCCATCTTATTTAGCCGAGGACTAAATAGGTGCTCGGTTATGAGCGTCTTTTATGGATAATGGGGGGAGTAATAGGAGGTGTCTTTTTTAAAAGGTTCTAGTGCTCAGCAGCACCAATGTGCAAGCACGAAACCATGGAATCCCGGCGGCTTCCAGGTGTTGCTCTAGAACCGGTGATTCGGTGCCCGGATTGAAAATTACGCGTTCGGGGGAAAGGCCCATTATACTGTCGATCAGGGATGGCAGACGTTGTGTTCCAACATAAAGCGTCAGCGTTTGAACGGGCTTGGCGATGTCTTCCAAGCTGTTGACGACCGGCAGCCGCGCGACGCGCTGCGCCACGGGATGAACGGGGGTTACAGGATAACCCTGTTGTTTGAAGGTTTTTACGGCCCGGTTGGAGTAACGGAAGGGTTTGGGGCTGGCGCCAAGTACCACGACGTGATGATCTTTAGTGCTTTTTTGTGCAGTCCCGCTGAGCTTATCTACCAAGGTGTGGAGCGATAATGCCATGGTGTTCGATCCTGTATCGGTTATAGACCAACAGTTTTGTACTACCGAGCTTATCTGGTGTTGTGCTTGGCGGGGTTTGTTATACCTAGACCACTTGCGGGGTCTAGATTATACAGATATAAATCTTGCTGATGTGTGCTACGTTAATCCAACCTTTAGTGAGAAGTCAAGCTTATGCTCTTGAGCAAAAACAACAGTAACGCAGCGATGCGGTGAATCCCAAGCATGGTTTGCAGAAAAAAAGAAACCGGGTCGACCATCGAATTCAGGATAGAACAACCCGTAAATTGTTCAAGTTATTTTGTCGCAACTCCTAACTGGATTGAATTCACCTCCGAATCTGCGCCAGTTGCTTTCACAATCTTGACGGTTGTTGATAGAAAATAAGGAATATCAGAGTCTTCATCGTCATCGAACACTGCTTCGCCAAATATCGCGGTATACCCCGCTTCGGGTAAAGTCAAGTCGTAGAAATGCACATTGCCTTCATTTTGAGTGGGATAATATGCCCACTGGGCTTCACGGAAGTCTCGGGTCGCAGATGAAGCTACCCAGGCCACTATCCTGCTTGGAGGGATATCGGACTCAACTTTTAGCGACAGTCTGCCGTCACCATTAGTGAACTTCCACGAAAGCTGAGGCAACACCTTCCCGCTCGCGACATGCTGATGTAATGCATTTATGCTGCCAATGATGCGAGCATAGTCTTTAAGTTTATGTCTGTTCCCCGCTAAGTACAGGATGTACTTCGGACCGAAGAGGTCATCCCAATAGAGGTTAAGAGCATCGAGTGGCCAGTAGTGATCATTGGTGCCGATAATGATCAGCTTGGGTTGTTTGAGCTCGTGGCGATAATTGTACGGGTCAACAATTTCCTGTAGCGTCCTGCCAGCCTCTGTCGCTAGCTGCTTAAAGATATTTCGTTCGCTGTAGTCACTGATTTTGTAAGATAAGTCACCCCAGACCCGTTTTTGATATTCCAGTTGGGGTCCCATATTCAAAACGTCGATGACCATCGGGGCGATGGCGGTGACGCGTTTGTCCACCGCCCCAGTCAGCCACGAAGTCCAGCCACGCTTAGAGGCGCCGGCGACCGTAAATGATTTAATTTGCAGGTCCCACGTCTGATCGACATATTCTGCAACAGCGTCCATGGCTCGCACAGCGCTTTTAACCATAGGCAACAATAGTGGCCACTCAGGATCACCAGTGTTCAGATAGTTTTCAAATGTAAATGCGATGATTTCATCCTCGGTCTTGCCGCCGAAAATCGGTTGATGCGGTACTTGCATCAAAATAGCGACTGGCGTTCCGAGTTTTTCTGCGATTGAAGCAAATACGTCTGCCTTTTTAGGCAACTTGAAGCCATCCTTTGGATTTTCATATTCCTGCTTCCACCGCCCTCCTCCGATAAATAATAGGGCATGCTGTGTGTTGGGCTTTACGTTGGTAGGTTTGATGATGTAAAGCTGGTGCTTCCATGCGATATCGTGCCACCTCTGGGAGGTGAGCATTAATTCTGCAAAGGACACTTCATTAAGTAAACTACGACGATGTTCGACCCAGTGATAGCTTGAGTCCACTTTCGCTATATAGTTTGTCAGCGGTCCTTCAGTAACTGGTTGCGGTATCGCTCGCTGCGCACTGACCGCAGTAAGGCTCATCAAGACTAGTAATGTAATGTTTTTCACAACAAATCCCTCTGTTTATAGTCCCTGATTAATTCCCTTTATTGAGTTTGTGCCCAAGACCAATGGTTTTTAACCAATGGATAGGGACATGATATATCGATTGGAGCACTAGTGCGAATAGGGAAAGGTTCTACCAGCGAATTTAAGGAAGCCCGCGTAGGATGTGGTAAGCTTGCGAACCGCATCGATCGAGAGACATGACCGAATACCGCAGCGTCAAGGTCAAAGGGGCGAGCTACTTTCCCACCGCCAATTGCGCCGCACGCCATGGCAATCAGCTGTTGGTGGAGCATATCAATTTGCTGCTGAGGTTTTCCGAAGGGCGACGCATGACCCAATCGACACAGTGAATCCCCAGCATGGTTCATGGTCATATTCCAGACGCCTAATCGAAAACAACCCTTGATGAACCTGCCTAAAACGAGCGGAATCTGTGACTATAAATAAAAAAATAATCCTGCCTATCCTGATATTGATCGTGGGTGTTATCGGTTTTGCCGGCTTGCGTATGAGTAAGCCGCAACAGGCTCCGGCGAGTATTGAGGAACGGGTATGGCGGGTCCAGGTGATGGAGGCCATACCACGCACCCTGGCGCCTACGCTCACACTCTACGGTCAAGTGGAGACACCGGATATGTTCAAGGCGGCCTCACCGGGAGATGCGGTCGTTTCACAGATGCATGTCAGGGAGGGACAGCGGGTCGACCAAGGGCGGTTGTTGATGAGTCTGGACGAACGTGACTTCCTGCCTGCCCTCGAACAGGCCCAGGCCGAGGTCGAGGAACTCAAGGCACAGACGGCCAGTGAGCTCACCCGCCATCAATCCGACCTCAAGTCGCTGGAACAAGAGCGGCAGGTAGTGAGATTGGCGCAGGCCAGTGTGCAACGTAACGAACGGCTCAAGCAGCAAAACCTGGGGTCTGATTCCGCGGTCGACGAGGCGCGGCAGAATGCTGTGCAGCAGGCCCTCAAGGTGACGGCTCGCCAGTACAGTATCGATGACCATGCCGCCCGCCTCAAACAGCTGCAGGCCCGTTTGAAAAAGGCACAAGCCCGTCTTCAGGACGCGGAGCTGGATTTCGAGCGAAGCCGCGTGATCAGCCCCTTCCCCGGTGTGGTCAGCAAGGTACTCGTCGCCAAGGGAGATCGGGTAAAGACCGCCGAGACTTTGCTCGAGATGTATTCACTGGATGACATGGAGGTCCGGGCCCGTATTCCCGCCCCTTACAAGCGTGAACTGCGGGCCAGCTTGAACGAACAGCAGCCCGTATATGGATTTACCGACCGCCAGGGTGCCGAGAATCCTCGACTGAGGCTCGACCGCTTCAGTGGTCAGGCGGATCCGAGCGGGATAGACGGTTTATTTGGTTTTGAGGCGGGGGCCAAGTCGGTGCGGGTTGGAGAAATGCTGAGATTCCAGATCGAGAGGCCAGCCAGGCGGAATGTAGTTGCGGTACCCTATCGCTCGATTTATGGCAGCAATCGCCTTTATCTCATGGATGATGATCGGATGAAGGGGATAGAGGTGGAGGTTCTGGGCAGTTATATCGGTGATAAAGACGAGGAAAGGTTGCTGGTTGCCAGCGAGCAAATCAAACCAGGTGACCGGATCGTCGTTACCCATCTGCCAAATGCCATTTCCGGGCTGCGCGTCGAGGCCGTGCAATGAAGGGGCACAAGGGCGATCTGCTGGGGATATTCGCCCATCATCGGGTCGCCGCCAATCTGCTCATGCTGATGATGTTGCTGGGAGGTGTGTTTGCGCTGAATCAGTTGAACATCCAGTTTTTCCCGACCTTCGATCTGGAGATCGTTACGGTGCGGGTGTTGTGGACTGGGGCGAGTGCCGAAGATATCGAGGACGGCATTACCAATCCTCTGGAACAGCGCCTTAAAAGTGCCAATAATCTCCACAAACTGACCTCCACCTCGACTTTGGGCGTATCCTCGCTGACCTTGGAGTTCGAGGAGGGAACCGATCCCCTGTTGGCCCTGGATGAGGTCCGCCGGCGGGTGGATGAGTTCCGCAATCTGCCCCAAGAGGCGGAACAGCCCGAGGTCGCTCAGCTGGTCCGCTATGAACCCATCGCACGCCTGCTGATTACGGGGCCTACAGATCCCCGGGAATTGCACCAGCTTGCCAGGCGATTTGAATCGGAATTGCTCGCGCGAGGGATCAATCAGGTGGATATCGGCGGTCTTCCCGAACAGGAAATCGCCATCGAGATCTCCAGCGCCACCCTGGATGAATTGCAACTTAGCCTCGATGAGGTCGCGCGACGAGTCGCTGAGTTCAGTAAGGATCAGCCCGCCGGCATCGTCGGTGATGGTGACAGCGCGAGGGAGCTTCGCAGCCTGGATCAACGACGCGACGAATGGGGCTACGCTCGACTGCCCACGGTCAGTCAGGGAACCAGTCGTATCGATTTAGGTTCAGTAGCGACCGTCAAACGGCAGGCTAGGGACCGTCAGGTAAGTTTGAGTGTCAACGGCAAACCGGCGGTGGAACTCATACTGAGGCGTGCCGAGAGTGGCGATTCCATCAAAGCCGCCGATATTCTCGAACAATGGCTTGAGGATACCTTACCCACCTTGTCTCCCGGGGTAGAGATTCAAGTCTATGATACGGCCTGGAAGCTCATCAAGGGACGCATCATGCTGCTGGTCAAGAACGGTCTGGGCGGCCTGGCCTTGGTGGTCGTGATCCTGTATCTGTTCCTCAGCGGACGGGTGGCGTTCTGGGTGGCGGTAGGCATTCCCATCTCGTTTATGGCGACCTTGTTTATCCTCTGGCTGGTTGGCGGCAGTATTAATATGGTGAGTCTGTTCGCCCTGATCATGGCGCTCGGAATCATCGTGGACGATGCCATCGTGGTGGGTGAGGATGCCTTGGCCCATTACCAGGCCGGAGAACAACCGCTACTGGCCGCGGAAGGCGGGGCACGGCGTATGCTAGCCCCCGTGGTGGCCTCTTCGCTGACCACCATTGCCGCCTTCATCCCACTGATGCTGGTCGGTGGAATCATCGGCAATATCCTGTTTGATATCCCGCTGGTGATCGTAAGCGTGATCCTGGCCTCGCTGGTGGAAAGCTTTCTGGTGTTGCCCGGTCATCTGCGCCATTCCTTCCTGCACAGTCAGAAGGTCGCGGCCAACTCCTTACGCGATCACTTGGATCGAGGTTTCAATCGCTTTCGCGAGCAGTTTTTCCGTCCCCTGATTACCCTGGCTATCGATTACCGTGGCGTGACCATCAGTCTGGCGATCACATTGTTGCTGCTGGCCTTAGGACTGCTTGCCGGCGGGCGGCTCAATTTTGTGTTTTTCCCCGCACCCGAGTCGCAAATCCTGTTCGCCAATGCAAATTTCGTGGCCGGGACACCACGTACGGAGGTCGATGCCTTGCTGGGGCATTTGGAGCAGACCTTGGATGAAACCGTGGACGATTTGGAGGCGGGGGATCTGGTCCAGGTGGCCGTGACCCGCCATGGCACCAATAGCGGCGACAATCAGCCGTCAGCTTTTGCTCGAGGTGATCAATTGGGGTCGGTTCAGATCGAGTTGATTCCGCCGGATGAGCGATCCATCCGCAATGAACGGTTGGTGCGGGCTTGGCGAGAGCATATCGTACTGCCCGCCGGTATTGAGAGTTTTACCATCACCTCGCGACGCCCCGGTCCGCCGGGTAGAGATCTGACCATTCGGCTCACCGGTACCGACGCCAGTGATTTGAAAAATGCGGCGCTGGAACTCATAGAGACCTTGAAGGGCATACCGGGGGTGAGCGAGGTGCAGGACGATATGCCTTATGGCAGGGAACAGCTGATCTACTCGCTATCCCCTGCCGGCCAGGCCCTGGGTCTCACCGTTACCGAACTGGGACGGCAATTGCGTTCCGCCTTTGATGGTCGATTGGTGCAAATCTTTCAGGACGGTCCCGACGAGATCGAGGTGCGTGTGCAACTGCCCAAGGCGGAACGCGACCGACTGAGCACCTTGCAACGGATCAATATCCGGGTACCGGAGGGGGCTTTTGTGCCGCTGTCAACGGTGGTTCAGTGGGATTTCAGACAGGGCCTGGAGGTCTTGCGCCATGCCCAGGGACAGCTGGCGGTGGAAGTGACCGCGGATGTGGACCGCACCCTGAATAACGCCAATGCCATCCAGGGCGACCTGGCGCTGAACGTGTTGCCGGAGATCATCTCGCGCTATCGCGTAGAGTATTCTTTCGAGGGCCGGGCGGCGGATCAGCGCGAAACCCTGGAGGATATGAGAAAGGGCGTGATGCTGGGGCTGATCCTCATTTATCTGGTGCTCTCCTGGGTGTTCAGCTCTTACGGTTGGCCATTAGTGGTGATGAGTGCCATTCCCTTCGGTCTGGTCGGGGCGTTGTTCGGGCACCTAGCCATGGGCCTGGATGTCACTATTCTCTCCCTGTTCGGGGTGTTTGGCTTGTCCGGGATCGTGGTGAACGACTCGATCATCCTGGTCAGCTTCTTCAGCCGCCTGCGTGACGAGGGACTGGGTATCGAGGCAGCGCTCATCGAGGCCTCTTGCCAGCGCTTGCGCGCGGTGCTGCTCACCAGTCTGACCACCATTGCCGGTCTAACCCCACTGCTTTTCGAGACCTCCCTCCAGGCCCAGTTCCTCATCCCCATGGCCACCTCCATCGCCTTCGGTCTGGCGTTTTCAACCGTGTTGGTCCTCATCGTGGTCCCTTCGATCCTCTCGGTGCATGAATCGGTTCGATTACGGATTCCTCTGTTTGCGGGGCAGCGGACCTGACCAAGAGGTGAAGCGGTTGCTCAGTAGGGCGGCGCGGCTCCGCAATTCTCGGTGTCAGGGTTAACAATCCAGACTGTGCCGCTTGGTTATCGATATACTGTACGAGTTTAATTTTTTGGGCTACGGCTTTTTATTAACATTAACAACACTATCAACTCAATGAACAACGATACAAATGTATATTGGCATGAACATCAGGTTTCCCGCTCAAAACGCGAAAATCTCAAAGGACACCGAGGGTGCGTCGTTTGGTTTACCGGTTTGAGCGGGTCAGGTAAAAGCACTGTGGCCAATATTGTTGACTACAAACTCTATGAACTCGGTGTCCACAGTGCCGTATTGGATGGCGACAATGTCCGCCATAATCTCAATGCTGGGCCTGGAATGTTAAAGCAGAACCACAGCACTGAGTTTTCGCAACGTTTCGGGCTTGGATTTTCCGCTCAGGATCGGGAAGAAAACATCCGCCGTATCGGTGCCGTGGCTCAATTGTTTGCTGAGTCGGGCACCATTGCTTTGACCGCCTTCATCAGCCCATATCGGATCGACCGGGATCGAGTGCGCCAGGTCAACGCCGTGGAAGATTTTATCGAGGTCTTCGTCGGCGCTCCGCTGGAGATCTGCGAGATGAGAGACCCCAAGGGGCTGTATAAAAAGGCTCGTGCCGGTGAGATCAAGGGATTCACCGGTATAGATGATCCCTATGAGCCCCATTAAACCCGGAAATGGTTTTAAATACAGCGGACAAGGATCCTGAGACCGTGGCTGATGAGGTTATTCGCTATCTGCAGGAGACCGGAAAAATCAGCTGAATTTGCAGCTTACTGGGTTAAGACTACGGGCGAAATAACTTATTTCGTCCGCAGTCCTAGCCTACTCAAATATCGCCAACAGTTCTCCGTATCCGTCTTCCTTCAGTCGCTCCTTGGAGATGAACCTCAGAGAGGCGGAATTGATGCAGTATCTCAAGCCGGTGGGCTTCGGGCCGTCCTTGAATACATGACCCAGATGGGAATCCCCATAACGGCTGCGCACCTCGGTTCTAGAAAAAAATAGCGTGGAATCTATTTTCTCTACGATATGTTCTGTATTTAA
>JBDLIZ010000184.1:0-9078 GCA_039714615.1 Pseudomonadota bacterium
CAACTATCGCTAAAACGTTGGGCTTCGTTCCTCAGCACCAACCTACGCTATTCGTTTTGGTATCAAGGCATAATCCGCGAGTTCAGGTTATCTGACCTTAAATTACACCCCCCATGTTCTGCACAATCTATTGTCGAACATCCGATTATGCTTAGAATCTACCCACATTGGTATCGCAAGATGGATCGATTTGTTGTAACGAACGGCTAGGTGGGATGTTAAGATATTTCCATCAGCTGACCGCATGAGTTTTTTGAGTAGACGAGGTTAAAAAAACGCTGCAGCTCTTCAAAAATCTCTTCTCTAACAAGTTCATGCTGGATTCAGAATATTATTGGGTCTTTGGCCATCTAGGTGGAGCCGTAAATTATTTAATGCATAAAAAATCTTAAGGCGGCGCAGCTCTGGGACAGCTGCTGCGGTATGCCCGGCGATCTTGAGGTTTGCCAATGGCCGGCCATCTGTATTTATAAACCGTTGCCCGGCTTTTCCTTTTTGTTCATCTGTAATAACATCTAGCCGCACCTCAACGTCTTGACGTTCCCTTAAATAAGGTGTCAGCTCTGCTTCATTTAACAGTCCCTTCCCCGCATTAACAAGGATCCTGACAGAGCCTTGTGCTTCGGTGCCAAGCATATCCAAGGCTTGACGGTCAACCCAATAGCGTGTAGTTGACGTCGTTGCCGCTAATGTTGTTACAATATTACTTGTTTGAAATAATTCGTTTTTATTGACATACTCCACATCAATTTTGTAGCGATAAATCCGAGCACGGTTTTGTGCTAAGCGCCTCAGCCGCTCTTGTTTCTGTTGATATTTAGGCCGCTCAGGACTTCTCTGGCAGACAATGACATTCGCCCCTAACGCTAACGCTCGCTGGGCAACTGCCTCTCCGATACGGCCTAAGCCTTGCACTCCAAAGACTAAACCAGTGACTGAACGATTAAAAATATTAAGGTCATTAATATAGACTTTATCAGCATAAACACCGATCGAACTCTTCGTTTTTATTTCTCTGAGCAATCTGTTTTCGTAAGCAACAGGCGTTTTGATCGTATACGTTGC
Source organism: Pseudomonadota bacterium (assembly GCA_039714615.1). Taxonomy (GTDB): domain Bacteria; phylum Pseudomonadota; class Gammaproteobacteria; order JAAEPA01; family JAAEPA01; genus JAAEPA01. The sequence continues at coordinate 1,066 of JBDLIZ010000184.1, forward strand.
TTTGTGGATCAACTCGTCTCTCTCGACGGGTATTAACTGAACAGAAAAAGGTCTCGTTTGCGAAACCTCAGTCATAATTTCTGACATTTCATCTAACCTGGATTTCTCTTGTCGCGAAAGACCTGCATACTCCTCTTCTAAGACATAAATTATTGACAACTCATGCGCCATTGCCAATTCAACAAGATTTAAACCCACTTCATCCAATCCAATAATGCCAATGCTGTTATTAATGCCCGCTTGGTCGTGTTGCCCTAACTGATCATGATAAACTGTTGCATCCCGTCGAACACCGGTGCGCACATATTTATTTCCTGCCCCGAATTGATACATGGCATCTAATCTCAACGCTCGCCTAAGCAACATAAACCACATAAATTGTGCAACTGCTCTTGCCCGTACTTTTCCAATATTATTGAATTGATTTAAGGCTATCGCTCCTTCAGAAAAATATTCTTGAACATATCGTCCATAAAGCGCATCCATAACCATGCCAATATTCTGTTCCGTAACAGCAACTGTCGTGAATCCAGGCGCATTGGTAACCATTGTTCCCACTTGAGTTGCCGCTTGAAAATCAATATGATGGGTTGCCGATGCAAAAAGAATGAGGCCTTTTAACTGTGCTTGTTCAAAGAATGGCGCATCAAAGTTTGCATTACAATACCCCAGGCAATAATCATATTCCTGACCGCTTACGATAGCGTTCAACCTGGCATTAATCCCGGGGGACCATTGACCATCCACTTCCACCAATTCAGACTCAGCAAGAAGGATGTCAAAGGAAACATCGCCAAACTGTTGTTGAAGCTGAAGGATAATCTCGGGGGCCAAGGGCTCAATGACAAGCACTCGGACCTTGGGAGAAGGAACTCCCATACGGAAAAATCTTAGCCCCTCGATTTCAACAATGCTTTGTGTCCCTTCGGTTTTTCCATTAGTGATAGAATTGTTTACTATGTTGGGAGGAATTCTTTCGTCAATTAACCTTCTCAAATTTTCAAGAGCCTTGAATATTTTTAATTGTCTCACTTCTCGAACGGCGGCGGCTGAGTGCCCGGTAACCTTTATGTTTGTCAGCGGAAAGCCTTCATCATCGACAAGCTTGAGATACGCCCCTCCTTCGTGCTCTCCGATAAGAACATCTAATCTTGCTTCAGCATCACGGTTCCTTTTCAAGAATCCAATCAAGGCATCCTCATCCACAAGTCCTTTACCGGCACTAACAATCACGCGAACAGGACTCGACGCCTGGCTTGCAAACTGCTCTAATCCTTTTTGATCTACCCATTTTCGTGTCTTGTCGGTCGTCGCCGCCAATGTCGTAATGATATTGCTTCCCCTAAAAAACACATCTTTATCTTCGGCATATTCAACTGCAAGTGATTGCCCTGTCCATCTACTGCGATGATCAGCCAGTTTGATAAGATTTGCACGTTTTGACTGATATTTCGGCCGCCTCGGATCTCTTTGGTAAATAAGAATACTCATTCCTAAAATAATTGCACGTTGCGCAACAGCCTCACCAATACGTCCTAAGCCTTGTATGCCAAGAGTCAAATTGCATGTAGACGAAGCACAGAGGCTTGAGATATCACGGACAAAAATATCCTGAACATCAATATAAATTCGTTCGTGACCTATTGGCTTGGTAAGCGCGCTTGAGTAGCTTAATTCCGTATTGAATGTATATGTCGAACGATCAAACAATACCGTTCTACTAACTGGCACTATTTGAATAGATAAATCTTCTGTTTGAGAAATATCTCTGGTAATGGCGATCATCTCTTCGAGTCTTTGTTTTCCATCCGAAGGAAGATCCCTATACTCATGCTCAAGGACGTAAATAGTTGAAATTTCATGCGCAATGGCAAATTCAATAACATAAAGACCTGCTTCTGTTAAACCAATGACTCCTATGCTCCGGTTAACGCCGGCCTCTTTGTTTTGACCTATCTGATCGTGATAAACGGTGGCACGCTCACCAACCCCGGTGCGCACATAACGCGCGCTTGCTCCAAAGGCAAACATTTCATCAAGTTTTAATGTTTTCTGCAGGAGGCTCAACCACATAACCTGGGCAACAACTAATGGAGGTACATTTTCATCCGCTATGCTTCCCAATCTGACAAATCCTTCGGGCTCATACCCATAGCGGACGGCATGAGAACAAATAGCATCCAACATTAATCCTATATTTTGTTCAGCAACAGTCGTTGTAGTAGGGCCGGGAGCATTAGTGACAACGGTATGAAAACCTGTCGCCGCTTTAATATCAATATTATGAGTACCTGTTGATAACAACAGAAATCCTCTTAATTTCGCTAGTCTGAAAAAATCTTCATCAAATGTCTCATTAACATACCCTATGACATAATCATATCTTCGGACCTGGACCAATGCCTTTAATTTACCATGAATGCCTGGAGTCCATTGCCCGGCACTCTCAACGACTTCGGATTCTGATTGCAAGATGTCAAAAGTCACATCATGGAATCGTCGGTGAAGCTGAGCGATGATTTCTGGGCCAATTGGCTCAACGACTAAAACACGGGCACTGGGTTGAGGAACCTCCAACCTTAAAAAGCTTAATCCCGCAAGCTCTACATCAACAACAGCCAAATTTTCCAAAACTATGTGTATCTGCTTGGCATCCGCTGTATCACTCAGACGATGTAATTCTTCTAAAAGAGAACTCCGGAATCTTCTTGATCCTAACCGATAACGCGACGGATATGGGAAGATATCAGGATATTGGCCATTATAGACTTTTATTTTTCTATCTTCCCAAAAATACGGCAAATAAAGATCCCCATGGACAGCACGAAACATATCCCTATGCTGCTGCGGAATATTTAAATCCTGCTCAAAGGCAGCCGGATCAGCGCTGTAGCGTTCCATTCCCAGTGTCGTATCCTGCTGGTCACGAAAGTGAAATAATCGTATATCAATCAGGGATGCATTGTTTAAATATACAACGCGGTCCCATGTCGTGAACCCAAAATGCTCTAAGCCTAATGATCTCGGTAAAAATCCCATGGCGGCTAAATGTTTAATATTCCAGCCCACACCCAGCAAAACCTGCCGAACCTCCTTCTTGCTAGCAGTACGGATGTAATCAGAAACTGCTATAATCCGGCGCGCAACATAAACTCGTTTCAAAACAATATGCTCAGAAGTGAGAATCACATCTTCCGGCTGCTCTTCTTTTAATTTTTCAATCAATTCTTCAGAAAAATGATTCCGTTGGAATTTTAAGTTTCGGTAATCAAGAGAATCTAAAACTTGTCCCAAACGATCGATCGCATGTACCTTTATAAAATTATCAATAATACTTTCCCTATCAGGTAAACCTCGTCTTATTATTTTAAAAACTAAAGGAAATCCTCTGAGTCCAAAAACCAAGTCAACCGGTCCGGTGCCGACATACTGACACCTCTCCCCTGTTCGAGTAATTTTTCTAAACTGTTGAAGAAGAGAAATTTTAGCCGGATGGGTAAATCCAATTAGATCAAAAATATAGGCTGGATTTTCATCAGGGAATAATCGCTGGAGAAAACTATACAACTCTCGATAATGCCTTGTTGAAACAGTAAACGCAGATCGTGTTGAAGAAAATAGAAAACTTCTCGTTGCTTGATATCCAACTAATACAGCATCGATTTGTACTCCTTCGGGAGAATGTACAACACTAAATATAACTGGAATAATTTCAGCCTTTGTCCTGAGTTGTCCAACTAAATAGGCGCCTTTTCCCCTAAAGAATGTCGGACGTAATACCTCCATAGACGTCAAATCTACTTTTTTCTCTAATTGTTCATTAATGATATCAACTATTACATCTGTATCTTGAGTAATCTTCGCAGAAAGCGAACCTGAAAAAACGGAATCGCCTAACGCGATTTGGATAGCCTTTCCTAAGTGAGCACGCCTCTTAAATGGATAATGACGAACTATTCTATCCGGCTCGATTTGTCTGTGCCCTATACCGTCATTTCCGAACTCGATAGATATTCCTTTCTGTGCAAAAACTTTTCGCATTACAGATGTAAAATAGGTATTCGCTAATTCGTCTCCGTATTTTTTCTTAAATTGTTGACGCATTCGGTTCCATCTTCTGCAATCATAGGAAACTTCACCAAGGATCGCTTGTGCAGAGGCAACACTTTGATCGATTTCCAAACGATAAAGCTGGACTCTTAACAAGTCATCTTTCAGGCGCTCATCTAATTCACCTGCCATAAACAACGCAGGCGCCCGCTCCGCGATTTTTGAAAAATCACCATAATAATCGAGAAATTGTTGGTGAATGGTCTCGGTAACCTGATCCAGCTTTTCTGTCATCGGTAAAACCCTATTATCAAAACTTTGTCATTCCAATAAAAATACTACGGCGATAAACCCTGATAACTCAGAAAGCTCATCAGGCTACATTCCCCGGCGAAGCCTCAGTCAGCTTAAATTCAATAGATCCGTGGCGGCTGTCTATGAGTATGGCTTTGGTAGGTAAAGGCTGCCCTGATCTAAAGTCGGGACCTTCAGAAGATGTTACTCCGCCTTCAATTCATGAAAAGCCGCATAAAGGTAGACGACCATAGACCACAGGGTCAGGGCAGCGGCGAAATTGAGCAGGATCAAACCGCTCAGATGAGTGGAAATTCCCAGCAGTGGATGGTGATACAGCAATAACAACAAGGCGATAATCTGGGCTGTGGTCTTGACCTTACCGATGAATCTCACCGCTACACTACCAGGCCGACCGATCTCCGCCATCCATTCGCGTAGCGCTGAAATAGCGATCTCACGACCGATGATGATCATGGCTGGAACCGCCAGGTAGAGTGAATGATGTTCCCCCACCAGCATGACCAGCGCTACGGCCACCATCAATTTATCCGCCACTGGATCGAGAAAGGCGCCAAAAGAAGAGGTCTGACCAAGCCGGCGGGCCAGATATCCGTCCAGCCAATCAGTGATGCCCGCCAGAGCAAAGATTAGGGCACTCAAAGGCCAGGCCCAATCGTAAGGCAGGTAGTATATCACCACGAACAGCGGGATCAGTGCAATACGGATGAGGGTAAGTATGATGGGAAGATTGATTACAATCATCAGTTAGCGTGGGCATGAAATGCATCATAGATGAGCTGGGCCAGCTTATCACTGATGCCCGGCACCTTAACGAGCTCTTCGACACCCGCACGCTCAATGCCACGTAACCCGCCGAAGTGCTTCAATAATTGCTGTCTGCGCTTGGGTCCAAGACCCGTTATCTGCTGCAGGGGTGATCGGCTGCGGGCCTTTGCCCTGCGCTGTCGGTGGCCCGTAATCGCGAACCGGTGGGCCTCATCGCGAATCTGTTGAATCAGGTGTAAAGCCGGTGAATGCGCTGCCAGTATAGTCGCCCCGGCAGCGCCACTCAACAACAGCGTCTCCATACCGGGCCTACGACCGCTGCCCTTGGCCACCGCCACCAGCAACACACCCTCAACACCAAGCTCGGCAAATACCTGCTCAGCCTGGCCCAACTGTCCCTTGCCTCCATCGATGAACAGGATCTCAGGCAGCCTGGCCTGCGCCTGTTTCAGGCGCTTGTAGCGGCGCAGCAACGCCTGCCGCATGGCGGCATAATCGTCTCCCGCGGTAATACCTTCGATATTGAACCGGCGGTAATCCGATTTGAGCGGACCCTGAGCATCGAATACCACACAGGAGGCCACCGTAGCCTCCCCCAAGGTATGGCTGACGTCGAAACATTCCATCCGGGTAGGCAAAACATCCAGGCCCAAGGCCTCCTGCAGGGCCTGCAGGCGTTTCAGCTGCCCCGCCTTAGTGGCAAGCCGGGCGTGCAGAGCATGATCGGCATTGCGCTTGGCCAAGTCCAACCAACGGGCACGCTCTCCCCGCAGTGCTTGGATCACCCTGACCTGATGCCCGCTTTTGTTTTTTAGCATTTCCTCTAAAATGGATCGGTCCTCAAATAAGTGACTGATGACAATCCGTTCGGGGACATCCCGGTTTAGGTAGTACTGGCCCATGAATGCCATGAGCAGAGTCGCCTCGTCAATTTTACCTGGAATTACTGGGTAAAAACTTTTGTTACCCAGATTCAGGCCATTACGAATATTGAAGACCTGAACACAAGCGGTATTTTGAGCCTGAGCACAGGCCACGATATCAAGGTTACCGGATTCACCGCTAATATACTGGCGCTGCGAAATACGTCGCAGGGACTCGATCTGATCCCGATATAGGGCAGCCTTTTCGAAATCCAGTTTTTCGGCAGCAGCCTCCATGAAACCAATCAAGGCCTCGATCACTTCGCTGCTCTTGCCTTCGAGAAATCGGACCGCATGTTGCACATCGGTAAGATAGGACTCGGTGTCAATGTGCATCACACAGGGTGCCGTACAGCGTTTTATCTGATACTGCAGGCAAGGTCGGGTTCTGGCTTTGAAAAAACTGTCTTCGCATTGACGCACCCGAAACAGTTTCTGCAATAGTCCCAGGGTCTCTCGAACCGCGGCGGCGCTGGGATACGGACCGAAATATCGTCCTTTTCCGCGCCGTGCTCCCCGATGAAAGGCAAGTCTAGGATAGGGTTGATCCAAGGAAATATGGATGTAGGGATAGCTCTTGTCATCGCGCAACAACACATTGTAGCGGGGACGATGCCGTTTGATCAGATTGTTTTCAAGCAGCAAGGCCTCGGCCTCGGTGTGGGTAACGGTCACCTCCACCTGCCGGGTATGTTGCATCATGGATTGAGTGCGGTGAGCAAGACCCGATCGACGGAAATAGCTAGCAACTCGTTTCTTGAGGTCCTTGGCTTTCCCCACGTAAAGCAGCTTCCCGCCCTCACCCAGCATGCGATAGACGCCTGGTCCATGACTCAGGGTCTTGAGAAATACATCGGGGTCGAATTCAGTGACAGATGCGACCATGGATACATTTTATGCAGGCTTGCGAGCGCTCACCATGAATTCCGACGGCTTATACGACAACCGAGGAGATATCCATCGTGACGGGTAGGTCCGTGCTATGCCTGCGCCTCCAACAAGGCCAACACACGATCGAAGACAGCAAAAAAACCGTTCTCTGTCAGGCGCTTGGTCTGGGTGTTATAACGACTACAATGATAGGAGTCCACTAGCCACAACCCCTGCTCGAGCCGATGAGTCTGCCCGTGACCGAACTTGTATCTATTCAGCGTAAGGCCCTTGGCACGCAATACCGCATTGTGGGCCACGGTCCCCAAGGCCAATACCACTGAGTTGAAGGGTAGATCTTTGATCTCGGCAGCCAGAAAGGCGTTGCAGCGACGCACCTCTTCGGTGGTCGGTTTATTGTCCGGCGGTAGGCATTTGACCGCATTGGTGATGCGACAACCCCGAAGCCTCAGATCGTCGCCACGAGAAACGGAGACCGGCTTGTTACTTAGACCAAAACGATACAGCGTCTCATACAACAGAATGCCTGCATAATCTCCGGTAAACGGACGGGCAGTGGCATTGGCCCCATGTTTCCCTGGGGCCAACCCTACGATGAGCAAACGCGCCCTCGGATCACCGAAAGGAGCTACGGGACCACAATGATATTGTGGGTATTGTGTTTTAGTCTCGGTGAGATACCGAACCAGCCGCTCACAGCGGCAACACTCCGGGTCAAATCGGTCCGCAGGATGAGATGGGATCGTGCAATCCCTCTGGAATCCCTCCCCACCGGTCATGAAGATCGATTTACCAATCGCGGTAGGGATTCATCTGCAAAGACGCCGTGTAATAGCGCGCATCTTCTGAAACCTCTTGCCCCAACCAATCCGGTTTTTCGAACTGCTCTTCTTCTTGGCCTAACTCAATCTCCGCCACTACTAGCCCCGCATTTTCCCCTTCGAATACATCGACCTCCCAAAGGTGACTACCATGTTTTACATAGTGCCTGGTTTTTTCGATCACCGGCCTGCTACACAATTGCTGCAGCAGTTCTTGCCCATCTGTAGCAGGTATGGCGTAATCG
>JBDLIZ010000185.1:0-9074 GCA_039714615.1 Pseudomonadota bacterium
ATCAAACGACATGGTTGAATGGCTACTAACGGACCAGAACCAGACCTTCCCGAACACACAGAAAACCACACTAGTGCTGAATTCCTGTTAGGCAACAATCTCCACAACTTGCCCTTCGCGGATCGATCCGCGAAGGGCAACAATGCAGCAATACTTGCCGTTCCCAAATAATGAAAGGGGGCGGCCCGAAGGCCGCCATGAGAGGAGAACAACCTGTCTAAGTCGCTTTCCTTTGTCTGGCTATCCCGACCAGACCCAGCAGGCCAGAGCCGAACAACCAGACGGCAGGGGGTAACGGTATCACGACATTCTCGAAGCTCGGGCTGAACTGTATCTGGAATTCGTCCGCCAGCGAGAAGGTATCTTCACCCATCATGGCGTCAAAGGCCACCTGGTCGAACTCGATTATCGGGTCGGCGAGTGCAGTACAACTGGCCGCGGTAGGTTCTGGGGTCGAGAAAGAAGTGCACCTGGCTATCAGGTTGAACCAGTAGGGCGTATCGGTCGTTATCAGATCCGTCCACAAAATGCTATCAAAGTCATCGGTCGGGTCAAGGACATTAGTAGCTGCTTCGATGACAAAGAGATTTTCATTATCGGTAAAGGGGGCCGGTATGAAGTTGGATCCATCGAAGATATAGCTCCCTCGGCGGAAGATAACTATCGCAGATCCACCTGCATTAACGTCCTTCTCTACGCTGGCATTCGCGGTGATAGCCATCGGCACTTCAAAAAACATCGGGGTCCCCATGGCACCCGTGGACGTGATGGAAAACCCGTAGGCGAACTTGACCTCGGCTCTGGCGACATTACTTGTCGCTATACTGAGAGTGGCAGCTCTTGCGCCGGTTATGGGGACCCAACCGTCCTCATCGCTACCAAAACGCCCGACGTCCGATTGTGCCGACGCATCCCAGGTGTTGCCACTCGACGGGTTTTCACCGCTGCATCCACCCCCAGACACGCCGAAAGCTGGGTTGGGATCTGAACTGTCAAAGTCGCTGGCACAATCGGCGAACCAAGTGGTAAACGCGCCCTCGAGATTTGGCGATACGGGCAGAGCCTGTGCAGCGAACGGTACAAGCAGCAGGGCAGCGAGCCAGACGTCTGACCAGCCGATGCTCAAGCGCTGTTGTTTTAGTGAAATAGTCATTTCGATACCCCCCTTGTGCGCGTCTCGTGCAAGTGTAGTAAAGATTTGAAATTTGTATATACCAGAAATTACTTACAACTACGACTCAGAGTGATTTTGTTCGGAGTGTATGCATGTCATGGAAGGAATAATTACCTATGTACTTCCGCCCCGTGAATGTCTTATATCAGTACACAACGGAAGTTTAAGGAATTTTTCTGTACGTCTGTTTGGGGTCGACACTTGTCGTTAAGTGATTGTTTATATTAGCAGCGGCTAAACGTCCTGATTTGGGGGCAAAGTCGCCGTTTTTCCTTTGGCGCGAACGTGGATCGGGCATTACGCACTGGATTCTGATCCGAATTAATAGCCCGTCATCCGGATTTACCAGCAGCCGACAATCCGGATTTTGGATTGCAGTTCACCCAGCGCAGTCAGAGTTTGCATGTGTGTTCGCTACGGCTTGTGTTCGAGGCACTTCTCGCGCCGGTCATAATCTTCCTTGGATGAGTGCACAAAAGTCACAACCCAATTGTTATCTACCGGCCTGCCGTCATCATCTGTGGGCTTGAAAGCACTGACAGACCGGTGCCTGCCAATCAGCTCCAATGCCCGGTTTGCACCGTTTGCATCAAACTTGAATTCACCTGTTGGATTGCCTTCCTTGTCCAAAACTGGGACATCCTGCATACACCGCTCATATACCCTGACCTGCTGCTTCAACACCCAGGCCGCATCAACCTCGGCTCTCTCGGCCACTCGCTTCCGGCCCTTTTCAAGAGCATCAAGGATGTGGGTTTTTGTGTGGAGTTCGCGCACATAGTCATAACTGGCGCCAGTCGCTTCTGAGCACCGCTTCAAACTCGGATCAAGCAGGAGTTGATCGACTACTTTTTGCTGTTTTGGTGTAAGTTTTCTGGTCATCAGTGAAACTCTCCATCCAACCTCCGCAGGGCGCACCTGCAGGCCTCGACGTGCCACCGGAAGTGCCCTATACGCTCTGCGTCAGGCCTCTCGCCGTACTCCTGCTCCCAGAGAGCAGACCACTCTGCAACCACATCATCGAGATCACGCCCCGGGTGCTGGTGTTGTTCAGCATAGTCCCGGAGCGCAGTCTCGTCTGCATCCAGCTTTCCCATGGTGTCAGCCTATCGGTAAATCAATTTCAACGCCAATCAGTCGTTCAATATGTAATTGCTCGGATGGTCTGGCATGGATACTTTGTACAGCCAGCGCCAGATCACCGATGTTCGCCGGCAACACACCTTTTTTGAAAGCCCTCCGACAGCGAATCAATGCGGCATCGTAAAGTCGGTCAGTTGTGTTTGGTGCACTCATGCTGCCGTCCCTCGTTCCAGTGATTCAAGAAATGCCTCGGCATCCTCAGTGCAATCCAGCACCTTTGCAAAAAGGTGAAGCTGCTCGCGTGTGCCGATACCAAGCCGTCTCGGATCGTCTGTCAGGCGCTGCTTCAATTCTTCGAAAGACCGGCGCTTGCTCCGGTAGAGCCGCTCCTGATTCTGCTTGGCTCTAATTTTAGCGCGCTCTTTTTCAAAGCCCGTGTCCAAAAACGGCAATTCTTCCAGATCTGCTGTCAGTTCACGAATACGGGACCGGATTTCCAGCTTGCGAACCGCATCACCCGTGCCCGTCATGCAATTGAACAGCACATTCGGTAATTCGGATTTCAGCGATGTCAGTTCGGATTCTGCATCCCGCTCAAACTGACGGGCCCGATCAAGACCAGCTTCCAGTGCTTGCTGATCGGCCTGGATTTCAGCCAGTAGTGCGCGTTCTTTCATATCTGGTTGGTTCATGGTTATCTCCTGTAGTGGTTAGTCGATAACGCCGTGAAATATCCGCCCCGGCGATGAAGGCTGTCCCTGCTGGGATTGTTCATGTAGCTCCCTGATAAAGTCTTGCGCCGAGTCCGTGCAGTGCAGTTGCTCGGCCAGTGCCATCAGATCGCCAGCCAGTGCCTGACAGACTGGCCGGCCATCCTTGATGTATGCTTCAAGGTCTGCTTGGATTTTCTGGTAACGTCGTATCAGTTTCATCCTGTCAGTCACCTTCAGCCTCCTGTTAGTTGTGGGCATGGGCTAATATTGGCCACCGTCAGCGGCCCTCTGCGAGACTTTGCGATGCCAGGCAAGGGCAGGCTCCCTTTGATGCGTCCATATTCATGCTTGCTTCCGCCATGCCTTGGCTGCGCGTATTCGGTAATACTTGATCCAGCGTTGCTGCTCATCATCCGGCACGACAGGTGTTTCCCTTTGCCAACCCCACGGTGGGAACTTTTCGGCCTTGAACTTATCCCGCCATGCGTGTGCCGCCCACTTATCGCTGTAGGTCGTGCCGTCCCTCTTGGTCATGTGCCGGGCTTGCCATAGCAATGCGAGATACCAGTTGCGCTTCTCATCCAGGGTGTAACCCTGCTCGCCTCCGTCATGGCCGTACTCAATCAGCCTGCCATCGATGTAATGGACCTTGCTCTGCTTAACCTGCCGGTCGAACCCACAACCGGGACAGGTCATCTGCCCTGGTTCCAACACATAACCGCACTCGCTACAGGGAACCATCTTCTGCTGTTTCCGCTTCGCACGGGTGCTGGTGTGGTCCTCGTTGGTGAGATCGGGAACCGTGAAGTCTTGCGGAAGTCCAAACCGGAGCGTATTCCCGGCATGGTCAAGAATGATGGCATCCTCCTTACCGTCACACTTTCTTAAGACCCGGCCCTTCTGCTGCATGTCGAGAGTCTTGGATAGTGTCGGCCTTGCCAAAATCGCACAGGATGCCGCGGGTACGTCGAAACCAATCCCCAGCACGTTAACCGATGATAGAATCTGGATATCTTGATTCCGAAAGCCCGCAATCAGATTGCGGCGATCATCGTCATCTGTGTGGCAGTCGATGTGCTCGGCCCGGATACCCTCTCGCTGGAAATCCTCGATGATAGCTTTTGAGTGCGCTATATCGACCGCAAAACACAGTGTCTGCCTGTCGTGTGCTTTGTCCTGCCAGGTGCTGACGATATCCCCGACCAGTTCCTTGCTGTTGATCGCACTGGACAAGTCCTTGTTCTTGAAGTCTCCGCCTTGTGTCTTGATGCCGTCCAGAACACTGTCGATGGCCTGTGCCCCGGGACAGTAGGCAATCACCTTCTTGACCAGGTGGCCTTGCTCCATCAGGTGCTTAACACTCGGACCTCTGACCATGCGGTCAAAGTGCTTACCCAGGTCCTTGCGCAGTGGTGTGGCGGATAACCCGACCGTCGGGATGTAGAAGTATTGCTTCATCAGGTCGATGTGGGCCGTATGGAGGATGTGCGCCTCATCAATGATGATGAACCCGAAACACCCGACACCCCGACTACGAATCGTCTGAATGGATGCTACGACCACCTCATCGTGGGGCTGAACATCGGTGTTATCCCCTTGCAGAATACCAACCTGCAAACCCATATTGTTCAAGGTTGCTGCGGCCTGGCTGACCAACTCTATCCGATCAACGATAAATAGCGAGGTATCACCCTGCTGCCGCTTATTGTGAATCATGGTAGCCGCCGTCACTGTCTTACCTGAGCCGGTCGGCATAGCGAGCATCTGACGGAGACTGCCATTGGCGAAACCCTGATCGATATCATCGATGGCCTGCTGTTGGTAATCGTGTAGCTGATATCTCATGGCTTCCTCTCCCAAGAGAGTGCGCAGAAGGTGTCTGCATCCCCCAGCAGGTTCATGACATCCTGGATCGTCCTGCCTCCGCAATGGCTATGCTTGCAATGGAATCCTGGCCAAGTGCCGTCACCGTTTGCATAGACGACAGTGTCGTTACGGTGGGTCTCGGTATGCTCGCCCTCCCAAGGGCACTTGACCGCATGGATGATGTCGGTGATGTGGTGTTCGTAAAGACCGTTGGCAGTGAACCAGGCGACAACATCCAGCGTGGTGTAATCACCGGAACCATCAACTCTCCTACCGACCGGAACGACGGCCTTGTAGCCGCTTGTGACGGGTTTCTGCTTGGCTGCGTAGAAATCGGCCAGCCCATCGAAGCTCTGTCTCTGCACCTGCTTCCAGTCACGGGGCCAGGTCACGATCCTTGATCGCCGGTGTGGCCGATCAGGTGTGTTCACCCCCTTGCGCTTCACAGCCCCGTACAGCGCGCAAATCCTACCCGGGTTGCGGACGGTACGGTCGAAGTCAACCTTATCGGTGGTGCAATCCTGCCGCAGGCCGGTGTAGACCGCCGTCAACTGTTCCCGGACATCGTCCGTATTTGGCAGATGACAACGATAGAGCAGGTGCGCACCGTTGCCGGAGATAGTGACCAGTGGGTCAGGCCACCCCATCGCCCGGAGCGAGCTGAAAAGCTCCGTTGCTGAATGTTGGGCATGATGCAACTCATCCTTGGTTGAAGAACAGCCTTTTGGCCGTGAGGGGTCGAAGTCGAATAACAGCCGGGTGATCCACTGAATATCGTCGTTGCCCAGAGGGGAGCTTCCCATGCGGTTGTCAGCCACTCGAGGGGATGGTCGGTTCAGGCTGGTGAACAAATTACCTATCTGATGTCGCCCCCTGGCAACAGCCAGTAGGCTCTCAGCATTATCGAACAACCCGGCTGTCCACTTCTTGCCTGCCTGGTGCCTGAGCTCGATCAGCCCGTTATCAGCCAGGGCACGTTCAACGTAGCGGTAGGTTGGGTTAATCATGGTTCAACTCCCAAATTACTTCACCGTCGCCGCCAAATTTCCTCCAGCCACCCCGGTAGGCATCCGCACGCGCAGAGCCAAAACAAGAAACTGACGACGAGCGGAAGATGGATAACTTCAAGGCATCCCCACAAGTAGGAGAGTTCTTATTGATAGTTCCCGGCCCCGTGGGGGACTTTGGTCCGTCCCTAGGGGGACTTTGGTCGTGGTTCACCAAAGCACCCGTGGGGAACTTTGGTCGCCGGTCATTTATCACTAATTCAGCCGCTTTCACATCAGCTTCTGATGCCGTAGTTCCGTACATCAGGGTGTAGTGATTTTTTACGCCAACGCGCCCCTGCCGACTGAATGCCTTTCTCTCGACCATGACAACCCTTACCGCCTTCAACACCCAGATCGAGCGTTTTACCGTGTAGATGCTGAGCCCAGTTTCCTCACAGATTTTTGCCTGGCCGGGGTAGCACTTGCCTGTTTTGTTGTTGGCATGATCCACCAGGCACCGCAACACGGTTTTACGCACCCCACTGAGCGGCTGGTCCTTTATCCAATCACGCTTAATCTGGGTAGCTGTTTTCTTCTTCACGCCACGCTCAATTCGAACCAGTGGAAAAGGTGCTCAACCGTTCTGTGGGCTATCCAACCATGGCAGTAGGCATGGATAACTAGGCGCTTAATACAGCGCCTGAGAATGGCTGACGTAGCCATGATTAAGCTGCCGCCTGAATGCCGGCGATTAACTGAGATACACCCTGCTTGATTTCACTATCAGTCATACCGGGAACTGTTTTACGAAATTCGTGCAGATTCTGCACGAGACGCCGTATTTCGCCCTTACTCCAGCCGGCGATCTTGGCAGCATTGATTGCGTAGACCTCATAGTCCGGCCATGCAGATGCTCTCGGCCCTAACTTAACCGGCTCTGTAAACGTGCCATCTTTAATCTGAACATAAGTAGAAGACTTGGAATCGCCCTTGATCCTCAGGACCTCCGACTTCCGCAGTAATTCATAGCTCATGGTCATCCTCACAGGTCCAGTAAAGTCCTGCGAAGATTTTCCAACGGATAGAAGAAATATTTAGGTCACTTTTTGGATAAAAACTGCCAAAAAGTGATAGAAATGTTACAAGGGAGACTTTCTTTTTATAGATGCGACGTTATCTGCTCCGAGAGCATTATCTTTGGCTTCAGGTAGGAATATTGAATGCATTTCTGCAACAAGGTCATTCATGGGCTTACCGAATGTATCTCTAAAATATGCCGATAGTTTACGGACAAAATAATTTCTCTTTGAATTTCCTGTTTTCTTTAGATTTGGATTACCCAGTGCACGCGGTTCATAAAGAATTTGTCGAGCCTGAGGACCAAGACTCTTAATCACATCTATTACCAGGTTATCAAGGCTCTTTGGGGCATTGTTAACAAAAGCAAACGGCATGACCTCATCAATCAAGGAAGTCAATTCAAGAGACTTTTTCTCTATATCCTGCACCGCCCTCCGTAATTCTGCTTTTGTTAGCTTTTCAGCGCCATAAGGGCCTTCAGTATTTTGTACCAGCATATAAATATCAATAACGTAATTATTGATATTCTTCTTCTTAGCCAATCCTTCAAGTTTCCCCCAAATAGGTTTCATACGCTCATCTGTTATTAACCTTTCGAGACTCAAAAGCCCCTCATTTACTAGATCTGGGTGATCTGCAACCCAATTTTTATGGTATTCACAAAGCTCTGCTGGCGCCCACTTCGGATATTCAACCTCCCCACTCATCTTGGTCATATCACCCTTTCACACCAAAATTACCCGTCACAACCTTCTTGCCGGCCTTCAACGTATCCAGGTGATCAGCCCACCACTGCATCATTTCACGGCGCTCAGCCAGGTATTCAGCTTGGTTGTAACTGGCCCGAACTTTGTTTCTCTCGGCATGGGCAAGCTGACGCTCGATCACATCAGAACGGTATCCAGTCTCGTTCAGGATGGTTGAAGCAGTGGCACGGAATCCATGTGCGGAGAATCCAATGCTTTCCTTGCCATTGAATCCCATTCGCTCAAGTGCCCTATTTAGTGTTGTAGTTGTCATACAGGTTTTCGGTCTACGATAGTTCGGAAACAACCATCGCTGATTGCCCGTAAGGGTTTGTAGCTCCTGCAGCAACTCAACTGCCTGCCACGACAGAGGTACGATATGTAGCTCCCTCATTTTCATCCGCTCTTTTGGAATTCGCCATTCTGCGCCCTCAAGATCGAATTCCACCCATTCAGCTGCTCGCAACTCCACGGTACGGACGAAGGTCAGCAGCATCAGACGCAGTGCGATAACCGTAGTTCGATACCCGCCGTAGGCCTCAAGCGCCTCTAGGAAACTCTTTATCTGCTCTCCGACAAGTGGTTTATTGTGCTTAACCTTTGGCCTGTGAAGCGCCCCTCTCAAGGCAGCGGCCGGGTCATTATCTGCTCTGAGCGTCGCCACCGCATATCGGAATATCGCGCTGGTCCACTGACGCAGTAGCAACGCTACGGTCTCTGCCCCACGGCCTTCGACTCTCCGCAAGATTTCCAGCAGATGGGCCGCCGTGACATTGCGGATCGGCATTGATCCGACGTAGGGGAAGACATCCGCCTCAAGAAACCCCTCGACCTGACGGAAGTAGTATGCCGACCAGCCAGGCTTTTTCTTCTCGGTCCATTCCCGCGCCACCGCCTCGAAGGTATTTGCGTTTTGAGCGGCCTGAGCGGCCTTCTGCACCTGCCGATGGTGTGCAGGGTGAATGCCCTGCTTTACCAAACCCCGGCAGCGGTCACGCTCCTGTCTGGCCTCAGCCAACGTAAATCGACCAGACACCTTGCGAAGCCTTGCCTCGTCGTCCGTCTCGCTGGCCGGTGTCTTGCAATACTCACCGACAGCGAAGACATTCTCCTTGCCCGCGATCCGGTAGCGGTAGCGCCATAGCTTCGCACCGGTTTTCCGGATCTCCAGGTGGAGACCGCTACCATCGGTCAGCTTGATTGGCTTCTCAGCAGGTTTGGCGTTGAGGATTTTTGCGTTGGTCAGGGGCATGGTGCGGGTATCGTGGCTTGATACCCGCCAAGATACCCGCATTCTTTCTGGATGGCAACGAACGACTATGTCCGTTACTGGACACTATCTTACTTGTTTTACTGTGTTTTTCCTTTCTTGTTCAAGTGCTGTTAATGATGCGTTTAATACATTCACTCTTTTGCGAATTTC
>JBDLIZ010000186.1:0-9044 GCA_039714615.1 Pseudomonadota bacterium
GAGTTATTTGGTGAAGTAGAAATATTAAAGCTGTTACGAGAGGATGCCGATTCCTTTGGCACGCCTGTAAAGCAGGTGTTGTCTCGCTTATTACAAAAAAATAGCCAAGCGGCAACAGAGGTGAATTCTGCCCTGTCGTCCAGCATGATCACGGGTTTGCATGATGATGGCTCGCCGTGGTCCGGGGCAATGGTGAAAGTTAAACAATTAGACAATCATCAATGGAATTTCGACACCTTATTAACACAAAAAACGAACGATACCGTGTTGTCTCTTACCGAGAGATTTTTCAAGGAATCAACGAGGCGCCAGAAAGAGACTTATATCGCCTGGAATGGTGGTTATATACTCAATGCAGAGTTGGTGGGGAAATTAGCTTTATCGGAAAAATATATTGGCAGTCCCCTGGGTTTGTTAATAAAAAATAGTCAACTGCTGTCCTTTCCATTATTCAATAAACCTGTATTGAGCTTTTTAGACACGGGGCAAATCATGATAAAAGAAGCCAATTTAGAGCAAGGATTTACTGTCAGTGAAATGGAAGGAGGTCCTGTTTTTATATTTAGAGCAATAGGACATAATATCCTGACTAATGAAAGCCTGTGTTATTTTGATTTAATTTTTGAAAAAGACACGGTTTTCAATGAGAACCATATTTTTTGCTATTTATCTGGTAATACCATTATTAAAGTCATCAAAGATCAATCGCAAGAAGTTGTCTTAAACCCTGTTGGCATAAGTTTGGCTATTCCAGCAAATCAAGCACCTACTGATTGGGTTGAAGGGACTAAACTCACTTTGAATATGGCGGGGTGGGATAATGTCATCAATGCCATTGAAGCGGGACCGCGTCTTATACGTGATGGCGAAGAATCCATAGAAATGCAAGCGGGTGGATGGAAAACACAAAAATCGATAGCTACCCAAGCAGCACGAGTAGATTTTATGGATATGCGCGGCCCTAAAATAGGGGTAGGTATCGATGATGCTGGCGAATTAATAGTGGTGGCAATCAATGGACGTATTCGTGAAAGTGTGGGTACTACGCATATAGAATTAGCAAAAATATTTTTACAACAGGGGGCAAAACAAGCCATGGGTTTTGATCCTGGTGGTAGTGTGACATTAGTTGTTGACGGTTTGCAATTGAACATTACACCTTATAATAAAGACTTTGAAAAAAATCCTTTATCTTTGCCACCACAAGCAAGATTTGTAGGCAATGCTATTATCGGATATATGATAAATTGAGCGTCGCTATTTGTTATTAACAGTAATATGATTGGAACATAGGATCAGTCCATATGATAATTGGTGTAATTATAGGCCGCTATGAAGATATTGACGGGGTATCTTTAGAAACCGAAAAATGGATACAGGTACTTGAACGAATGGGGCACTCTGTGGTTATTCTAGCAGGAGGATATCCTGGTTATTCTAGCAATTTAGAAGGTCATTGTACATTACCCAGTTTGTCATTTTTTTCACCTGAATGCGAATGGGAGCAAAAACGCGCTTTTTTTTATCCCGATGAAGATCCCGATGAATTGTTATCACATTTGGAAAGAACGACACAGCGATTGACAAAAGAAATATTTAAATGGATTGTCTCAAATAAACTAGACACCTTGTTAATTGAGAATGCTTCCGCATTGCCATGTCATCTTTCTATGGGCATGGCTATTAAGAACATCATTGATTATGGCGCTTTACATGTTGTTACCCATGATCATGATTTTTCCTGGGAAAGAAGCAAGAGATATAAATCACCACACAAAGAAGTCATGGATATTATTCATGATGCTTTCCCACCGAAAAATATACACGTAAAACATGCGGTCATTAATTTAGATGCCAAAAAATATTTGAAAAAATCGTTTGGCCTTGAGTCTGTTGTGGTGCCCAATGTAATGGATTTTTCGGCCCCTTATGCAAAAAAAGATAGTTATAATAATAAATTATTAAAGTGTCTTGGCCTGGACGAAAAAGACAAGGCTTTATTCCAAATGACACGGATTGTAAAAAGAAAAGGTATTTTAACCGCCATTGACCTGGTGCATCGTTTAAAGGGCCCACACATAAAACTGGTTATCAGTGGCACCTGGGCAGATGATGAGCGCTTAGGCTATTACAAAAAATTGCTTAATAAAATTAATAAACATAATTTACATGACAATGTCGTATTCGCTAATCATTGCATCTCACATCAGCGCTCTAGAACAAAAAATGGGAAGCCTATATATTCTCTTTCTGATGCTTATGCACATGCAACAGCTTGTACTTATTTCAGTGAATACGAAGGTTTTGGTAATGCTTTTGTAGAATCAGTGATTTCTAAACGACCAATATTTGTCAATAACTATAAGCCAGTATATTGGCCAGACATTGGTAGTAAGGGTTTTGAAGTCGTCATGATTGAAAATGGAAAATTAACAGATTATGCAGTGTCTCAGATTGATAATATTGTTCATGATAAGAAATTGTGTAAAGAAATTGGTGAACACAATTTTGCATTAGGAAAAAAATATTTTTCTTTTGAGGTGCTAGAAGAATTATTGACAGAACTGTTTACTATCAGTTGAGGGTAAAAACATCACATCTTGAAAGGGCTGGGTCTATAGAACTAATGCGGTACCGTATCCAGAATCGGTTTGCTCAAGAGTTCGGCGAAGGGTTCAAAATGTTTTTTGAACTGAGCCAGAAGCTCAGTACTGCGTTCTCTAAAAAGTATCTCATCTTCCCAGGCTAGTTCCGGGTTGAGATGGTTTTTTTCGATGCCTTCTACCATGGATACGGTATCAAACCCCCACACAGGATCCTTGCGCATGTTTTCATCCGTATACGCCTCGTCATAGACACCATGAACCAGTCGTGCGAGCAGGTCTTGATTGATGAATTTCGGTTGATGATCCAGGTTGCCGATATGGTGACTGTTCACTAGCCAACAGTTGGTTTGCGATCTTTCCATTCGCTCCCAAAGAAGCATGGCATAGGTGGCTGGTGGGAAAATAAAGATATTCCCACAAAATAGGGGCTGAAAGCTGACCGATATCCGCACTCCCTTTTGCGTCTTTTCTCGATGAGATCTATAGCCCATCAATAGGTAGTAAACGGCCTGCTCCCTAGTCAATGAGGCAAGCGGGGGAAAGACTCCTATTGCATCACTCTGAAAAATAAATATATTCTTGGGAACCTTGGATATCCCCGAGCGATCGGCGTGATTTAAATGCGTGATAGGAAAGGATGCGCTCGCATGAAATGATGTTTGTGGACTAAAAAAGTCCAATTTACGGTTTTCATCCATGGCTACATTTACCAATAAGGTGGCAAATTTTCGCGTTGTCTCGAAAGCGGATGGGTTATCCCGCCTTTTCATGTGATATACCGGGACTCGACATCCCCACTCGATGTTGAATACGGCATCGTTACTCCATCCATGATAGTCATCCCCTAGGAAATAACGTTTTGGATCCATAGTGATATAGCTTTTTCTGTAATCGATTTCACCAAAGAACAGGGCCAGATCGTTAACCTTGTTCTTACCCTTATTCGAGGCGCAACGAACGGGGATGATATCTTCCTGGGGTAGTTTATAACTCAAAAGAGTGAAGACTGCGGTTCTTATCTGTTCGGTGAGGTGGGTCCCTCCGACGATAACAACCTTCTTCAGTAGATTTATGAGTACGAAATCTTCAGATTCCATACCATCAAACTCTGGAACTGCCTTGAAATGGGGGACGTGGATGATCGTGTATTCGGGGAAGAACTTTTCCATGTTTTCCTCTGTGGCCTGAATAAACATGGTCCTGATCAGCAGATTGTGCCACGCAGTCTGGGTTAGAATTCGTAACGGTATCTGCGTCGATGGGTCGGCTCCCGCAAAGCAGTCTTGGATATAGATTTCCCGATCCTGTAAAAAGGCCAGCAATCTCATACAGATTAAATTAAAACGTTCGATATCAAAGGATTTAAATTTTCCGCTCCAGTGGATACACAGCTCGCTCGAGGGCTCCCTGACGATATATTGATTAAAATCTGTACTTTTATGGATATCCTTCGTCTGGATGACCAATGCCCCTAAATGGGCTAATTTACCTTCTTTGTTTCGTAATGCCTCTTCCACCAGTTCGGGGGTGTGAAGATTATGGTGGATCTTTCTAAGATTGCTTATTTTTTGTAATTCCAATCCAAACTGACCATGAGAGAAGTCCAGATGAAGGAAGGCGTTAAAGCTAAAGTTTCTCCTATCTAGGGTATTGGGCACTTCTATGAAATCGATACCATATTTCTTGCAAGAGACCTGATCGATTTTGCCGTCGCCGATAAATACGGTTTTCTGCGCCTCGATCTGCAGGTCTTTTAAAATGAGGTCCAGTCGTTTGACATAATTATACTTATCGATATGTCGGATGCCATAGATTCTGGAGATGTATATGAAGATTCCAAAACGACTGCAGTGTTCTTCCAATGCACCTTCCTCGCCATCTGAACTGATGACGATTTTCATATTTTTTATACCGTGAAAATATTCCAGAAAGTTTAAAACGCCATCTCGCAGGATCCAGACAATCTCTTTCTTTTTTCGAGGAGAACCAAACAGATCGTCGAGCGTTCTGCTAAAATCCCTTTTCAGAAAGGTATCATGGGCATCGATGATGATGAGCTGTTTTGTGTCAGGAATGACGTAATCATCAGGCCTCGAGATATTTGTCGCAGGTTTCATAGGCTGTCTCAGATATCTATGCGCAATTTGTGAATTATCCGGACTAAGAAAATATCCGTTCAGTCGTACAGTAAAGGTGATTTGGATCAGCCTCATCGGAATCACCCAGCCAGCCCTTTACTGAGTTTTTCAAATGCTCGAAAAAATCAATAAGAGTTTCCGGGTTATAGGCGTATCTCGTGTCATCCCAATGGGATGAGAAATAGAGTGATGGAATATTCGAGACAAGATTCTTGAAAAGATCTCTTGGTAACATCGTAAATAAGAAAACAGGTTGGGCGATAAGGGTTTTGTAGATATTACCGCCAGATAGACTCGCTACTCCATCAAGATAGTTGAGAAAAGCCGTTATATGTTGATCCCTTTGATGCCGATAGTGCGGATCATCCTTCTCAAACTCAAGCTCGGGGAACAGTATTTCGCCATAATCAACCGTATATATTGGCCCATAAAGCCCCTTGGGAAGTAGGTATTCCTGTAGTTTTCGGTCTTTCCATCCCCCTAGCAGTCGGTCAAAGAAGTCTGAGTAGACTAGATCCGGATAGTGAGGGAGATGGTCTAGGATCAGTTTCTTCTTTTTTCGATGCTCAGGGGTGGATTGTCTGGAAAAGTGCCTGATTCCCAAGGGATTTGCATTCGTTAGATAATTTGGAGACCGAAAGGAAAACTCCGAACGCACGCAGCCAGATTGTTCGACATCACCAAGTACTACATCGAGGCTTGGACAATTGAGATCTTTGGTAAGTAACTCGGACAATACATAGCGAGATCCGGCCTGGTATATTTTCGAGGCTCCTCCCGCTAAGGGCAGGCCATAGGAAATCGATTTGATTCCAAAGAAATTGTTAGGTACCTTAATTTGTAGAAATTTTGCGAGACTGGAGGCGATGATCTCATTTAGGATATCGCGCCCGCGATGATTGAAGACATTTTCGTGTAGCTTGCCGTTTATATCGATGAGCTTCTCTTTTCTGCTAAGATAAAAAACGAACAATTTACGAATCAGGGGATCCTCAATGGAGGATATCGATGACTGGTCCTTGATGCCTCGGATGGTGCCGATCTTGCCCAACACCTCATTTTCGGAAAATTTGATATCCTTTATTTCCGGTTCTTCTGGAAAGCGAAAGGTCCTTTCAGGAGTTGAGTAATCTCCCAGTTCGAAAAGGGAAATGGAAAAGCTGTGAAAGTCAGTGTAATCGAGTACATGAGGATGACTTATACTCAAATAAACGTCTTCGCCCTTGGCCAAAAAGTGCTGATCGTTGATTTTCAACCATAGCAGTTCGTGAACGTGGGAATGTCTCGATAGACCAGCGAAAAAGGTCGAACCGATTGTTTTAATGATATCAACGCCGGGGGAGTCTAGATTACAAATGTATTTAACCTGTTCAATGGCCGGGTGTTCTGATAGAGGCTTCATTGTTAGTCCATCCTGGGATAGAGAGGAAAATCCAATACGTGTACTGATGTCGTTCCTGGGCAGGTCGAAAATCGCAGAATACGGCTGGGTTCCATGTCTGTGGTGTTGCAAGGCGGTCATCAGATGACAATGGTGTCCTTAACTATAATTATAGCGTGAATTACTGTGTCTCCTAAGGTCGGTGCCCTATTTCTTCATTGTTGGTTACATTTCAATGATGTGGCGTACAGTGTCTTGTGTCACAGGAGGTTTGAGCTTTGGAACCTGTCTGAGAATAGTAAATGGGCGGGCCGTGCAGATAGGGGCCAAGCAACGCATTGACTTCAATCTCTCTGGATCATGAAATCCATGCTCTGTCGATATCGGCTTGACGGGGTGTTTACCCGCGTCTTGTTGATGTGCCTGGTATTGGTTTTTCCCTCGGTATCCGAAGCCCGGGAACAGACCTTGAGTCGTTCGATCTATGCCGAGCTGATGCAGATCCGTAAGCTCATGGATGTCGATGCGAACCGCGCCGCGGTCAAACGCTTGAGAACCCTGAACGATAGCAACACCGCTAGGGCCTATGAGTTGGCCGTAATACAACAGTATCTGGGCTATGCCCATCTCGCTCTCGATGAATCTCACGAGGCTATCCAGGCCTTTCAGGGGGCGCTCAAGGCCCGTATCCTACCTGAAAAGGTGTCACAAACACTGAATTATCTGGTAGCTCAGCTCTATATTCAGATCGAGGATTATCGCGCAGCGGTGGGCTATCTGAAGCAATGGTTCTCCATTGAGGTACAGCCCAAACCCCAGGCCCATGTTTTAGCCGCCCACGCCTATTACTCTCTTCAGCGATACCCCGAGGCGGTTAGGCATCTTAAGCAAGCATTGGCCAAGGCTGATTCCCTCAAGGCCTCCTGGTATCAACTCTTGGCGGCGATCTATAGGGTACAATATCGCTTTACCGAGTTGGAGTCGTTACTCCACGAAGCGATCAGGCGATATCCGGGCAACGCCATCTTCTGGTACGCATTAGCTGATTTGCACCTGGAGCAGCATCATGAGGGCAGGGCTCTTTCGACGCTCATGCTCGCCTACCGGCAAGGTGTCATAAAACCCTTGGACCTACCACGCGTTGCCCGGCTGTATGTCCATCTGGGAATCCCTGAAAAGGCCGCCCGCCTGATCGAGGACTGGCAGCAGCAAGGGCTGTTGCCGTTGACTTACGACAATCTCATGTTGCAGGCGCAGGGTTGGCTGGTGGCTAGGGAGCCAAACAGGGCCATTCAGGCACTGCAAAAGGCATCAAGACTTACCCGTGATGGGGCCCCTAATCTGCTGATGGCAAAACTGTATTTTGACCAGCAGCACTGGTCAGATGCGCGCAAACAGGCGCAGCGGGCCTTACAAAAAGGGGGCCTTGACGATCCTGCAGAAGCCCGTTTCTTGCTCGCATTGGCAGCCTTTCATGATGGGGAGTCTACACTGGCCTCTACGATCCTGAAAGGTCTTCGTGGTGATACCAGATTGGGCGAACAGGCACAGGCCTGGTTGCGGCGTATAAAAATCCACCAGCAATAATAACGCCCATCATCGCACCCTATCGATGAGATCTTCAACCAGGGTAGTGCTATAAAATAAGTAAGAAAGCCGAAAATTAAGCTTTGCAGCATATAGCATATTTTATAGGGTGCGCAGAAGATGAATATATTGGAGGATGGGTTAAGTTTCTTTATGAGGGCCCTGAAGGCCAGCAGGCATTATGGGGCAGTTGATCGCGGAAAACAGGACGTCATCAACGGTGCGATAGAAAGGGTCATCGACAACACCGATACCAAGATCCGGTTGATCGTGGGTTATAGGAGGAAGTTGAGGCATGCCATTGAATCCAGTTTCGAGTACATCGATGCTTTGGTGGATGGGATCCCGGGCGCTTTAGTCGTCAACAGGCGTTCATTCATAGAGGATCCTCAGGTGAATTCCTTTTTTGTCAATGTCGAGGATCTTCAGCACAAGTTCAGCCGGAGTCCGGAGGTGAGGGAGTTTATTGAGGCGGACAGGGATCGAGAGCTAAAGGATATTTTTAGCTTGTTGTGCATGGAAAAGAGGGAAAAAACCATTTACGGTGTGGAATTAAACGGCGAGATCATGCGCAGAGATGTCCCGCAGATTGGGGTAAGCTTTACGGACCATCAAATGTTGTCTCCGGCATCCACGGAGGCAGAAGCCCGCAGGGGCCTAAAAGACTGCATGTTCCAGGGGCTGACTACCTACGCACTGGGGCGTCTAAGGTATTTCCAGACTAAGCGCGAGGCCTTCGAAGACCAAGGGCGTCGTTTGCGGGTAAGACTCAATAGTCTGCGGACAAAAGCTCGGCGCTCGGACTCTGAAATAGAATCAGTAAGGATAGAAATTCGGGAGCTGGAAAGAAGATTGGCGGAGAATGAACGCTCGCTCAGTGAAATTAAGTCAGAACTGGATACCACGGATGATGCCCTGGAGCAGGTGAACGAGGTTATTGGGCATCCTGACCAGGTTATTAAGTATGAAAGGGTTCATATGAAAATAAACAAGTTAGGGGTCAAGCTGAAAGAGGACTCGCATGAGCCGGCAAATGAAATCGATCTTGCGGAAATAACCTTTGGGGATTCCCCTAGTCGAGTAGTCGTACTCACGAAATACCCTAGAAGCGATATATTACCGAAAGAAGATTTTTTGAAGAAGGCGAGTCTATATTTGACTCGATGATTAGGAATGCGAAGGAAATAACTTCCCTAACTGGCGCCGCATGATCGGCTGTATTCAAGGCGTGATAACAGGCGCATAGCCCCAGCTATGTCACTGTTGTCACAACACCGAATACGAGCGATAAGGCAAGTCAGATAGGGAAGTTATTTCGGTAGCATTCCTTAG
>JBDLIZ010000187.1:0-9028 GCA_039714615.1 Pseudomonadota bacterium
TGGTTCGTGTTGCTCACACCATCTAACCTTATTCGTTGTCGCTTTGCAGGAAGCAGATGCAGCCTCCTTCTGGAGCGGCTCTTTTGATCATGTAGAATATCTTGCCTCAAATGCCCATTATCCATGGCGAACACACGTAAGCAATTCAGAGAGCTGGTTCTTTTCATTCGGCACAGCTTTACTGTCAGCTCTGCCGCTTATTGAAACTATTGAACACACCTTTGAGTCTTTACCGCCAACACTGGATAAAGGCTTCGTGCTCGCCCAGATAGAGTGGCCTTCCGGAGATGAACATAATTCACGTAAAATTGATATTATTTCTGTACACTTGGATTTTTCACGACAGTCGAACCGGGAAAAACAGATCAATGAAATGATAGAAATTCTGTCTGCACGTATGAACCCGACTATCATCATGGGAGATTTCAATAGTGAGTGGCTGGCTGAGATTTCGGTTATTAAGGAACTTGCAACAAAATCGCGTTTTGTAACCTACAAACCTGAAGCGGTTGATTATAATTCCTATAAAAGCAAACGATTCGACTGGATATTAGTTACAAAAGATATGGAGTTTGTAAATTACCAGGTGTTGCCAGATATATTGTCGGACCATGCAATGGTTGTGGCTGATATACGCTTCAAAGTTAACTCTGATAAAGTTGAAAATTCAAGTAGTACGGTTATCAATAATTACTGAAGTCTTGATCTTAAGTATGTATTTAAAGCCGATGGTGAGATTACGATTTATGGTGTTACGCAGTCTGGGTCGTTCCTTAAAGAAGCAGATGTGTTCGCGCCATTACCACTGCTTAGGAATGCTTCAAAAATAACTTCCCTAATATTAGACACTCGAAAGAACGGCCGTGTAATTCCACTGAGGCAGGACATCATCAAAAATGAGATTGATTGTAGCATCATCCATCCTGGAGACAGTTTGTCTGGTATGGGTTCTAATGGTTCCAGCGACTACAGTACACGCACTGCCGCGCACTTCGGTCAAAAACATACTCGTACGTGAAGAAAATCCGAAAGACACGAAGTCTCACCTTGTTCTTCCCTATGCCTTCTCGACGGAAAGCATGGGGTTCACTCTCGGTGTGGGGGGAGCGGTCAAAGGCTATGGGCAGGAGCAATTACTGCTTGGCAGTACCGTTTTTGGCAGCGGCGATAGTGCGGTGGGCGGGTTTCTCGGCATGTGGGATTACCGACCGTTGTGGACCGAGCGTTTCTTTTTCAGTGTTCAAGGAATGGCAGGCCATTTTCCGAGGCAAAGGGCATACAGCGCAACCTCCTTCGAACCGGACAGCCCCCGTCCCGGCAGCAATGAATCCGGCAAAGACGACTTTATCGAGAAGAGCGGATTCGACAACTGGACCGATTTTCGATTGGAGTATGTTTTACCCCTGGGCAGCGCCCAAAGCAGCGCTTTATCCAACTACCACCTGCAAGGTGGTCTGCTGAGATCCGATCCCGTTGGCGGGCAGCAATGGAATCCTCTTGAAAGCGGCGTAAGCACGCTGCTTTTGAGGCAGTTTAACCGGTTCCGGAGTTTTGAGACCGATAGTGGTGACTTGGATGCAACGACCCATCCATTCGAGCTGGCTATCTCATACAACAATACGGATTTTCCTCCTAATCCCTCAACCGGCAGTGTCCAGTATTTAAGTGTGACTCACGACTTCGGCTGGCTGGAGTCTCCGGGATCCTGGACCTTTGTCGAATTCGAGGCAAGCAAGTATTTTTCTCTCGGCGCCTCCGAATGGGCGAAACAACGGATTATCGCCCTCAACTTCTGGACTGGCGACACCCCCAGCTGGGAAGAGCATGGCGGCGATGATGGGAAAATCACTGTCGCGCATCGACCGCCGTTCTACGAGGGGGCCTCCCTGGGCGGTTTTTATCGAATGCGCGGATATCCGATTGACCGATTCAATGACCGGTCCGTTATCTATACCGCCGCGGAGTACCGTTACACCTTGGACTGGAACCCGATCGGTAGTATATCCTGGCTCAGGTTCCTGCAGAGTGATTGGTTGCAGCTGGTCGGCTTCATCGAGGGGGGCAGGGTCGCCAACAACTATAATCTCTCGGTTCTCCTGCAAGACTGGAAGGCCGATGGCGGTTTCGGCCTGCGCGCGATGCTTGCCGGCGGTGTAGTCCGCTTGGATGTTGGTTTATCAGAGGAGAGCACCTCAGCATGGGTGATGTTTGGTCATCCATTCTGAGCAGCTACAGAAACAGCTTCTTGGCATAAACCTAGCGAAGCTGTCACCAGCCGCCACATAAGCCGTTTCTAATATTCTACCATGCGATTATCGATACAATCACCACTTTAGATTTCGTCACAATGATTGGTATACAGCCACCTTCAAGGGCTACAAACCCTCGATTTCAGACCGATAACTCCCGTGATTGACAACTCTGTGGCCTTTCAGTACCTTGCCGTTTCATAAAAAATTGTGTTTATATTTCATAGTGATGTTACGCACTGCTAACTAAAAATCAAAGACATTAAATAATATGTGGTATCGTAACTAACTGATTCTTGGAAACGCCTGCGTAACATCAGTTTCTTATTCTCAGTGCGACCAGATCCGCGCATTCACAATACCGGGATATACGGAGCACCGGGTTAGACGGGCTTGTCCCCACTTCTCAACAACTACGCTCTGCATTAATAACGACGCCACAGTGGATGAAACGTGATAAAACAACACATGCGAGTTGTCCATGTTTTGCTAACGGTTGTCTGCTTGCTATGTGTTGATTTTCTCTTTGGCAACGCTGTCGCCGCTCAGTCAGGCGCATTGGTACTTACCGAAGAAGAACAAGCGTGGTTGTCTGCCCATCCCGACGTCACCATTGCTTTTGATGGTGATTATGCGCCCTACAGTTTCGTCGATGAAAATGGAGAGTTCGGCGGAATTGCGGTGGATTTCGCGCACGCATTGGCCGTACGTGCCGGGTTGAAACTGAAGGTCCTTCCTGATGGCCATTGGAATCGTCTCTATTCCGCGGCGCAGCAACGTCAAGTGGATGTGGTTGCCACATTGGTAAAAAGGCCGAAGCGCGAACAGTGGTTTGAATTTACCGCGCCCTATATCTCTCTCGCCCAGTATGTCATCACCACACGCGAGAATAAGGTGATTAGTGAACGGGCGCAGATTGCCGGGAAGACATTTGCCTTGGTCAAAGGTTATTCCTCGAGCGGTGATCTCGTGGAGGAGTTTCCTTCCATTCGCCCCTTCTATGTCGATGATCTCAGTCAGGCTTTGGAGGCCGTATTGACCGGCAAAGCCGACGCCACCCTTGCGGATATGGGGATTGCCCAGCATCTGATCGCTCAGCGTGGTTTTAGTAATCTGAAGTTTGCGGTGCACTACGCTCAGGGTAAGTCAGATCAGCGTTTCGGTGTGCGTAATGATTGGCCGGAGCTGGTGTCTATTTTGGAAAGGGCCTTGGCCTCTCTTAGTTATGCTGAACGCATCAAGATATTTCAGCGCTGGAGCCATCCAGAAATCGCTAAAGTGACGGTGGTGCGTACGCGTTCCATTATTGACCAGCTAAGCGCTAAGGAGCGGGCGTGGCTGCAAGAACACCGGGTGGTGCGGGTGGGGGTGATGGATGCGTGGCCGCCTTTTAACTTTGTTGATAAGCAAGGGCGTGCCAGCGGTATTGGCCGGGATTTTTTCGACGCCCTCAATCAGCGGCTGGAGGGTGTGTTGACTATCGTGGCTGGCCCGTGGGATCAAATCTACGCAGATGTGACCAAGGGGGAGCTGGGAGTCATTATGGATATCACTCCTAACCCCGAGCGCGAAAAGGATTTTCATTTCACCTCGCCATATCTGGATATCCCCCACGTGATTGTGGCACGCAATGATACCTCCTATCTACAAAATGAAGATGATCTCGCCGGTAAAACACTCGCTCTGGAAAATGACTTTATTAACGTCGCTTATTTTCGAAAAAACTATCCTAAAGTGATCATCAAGGAATACCGCGACACAGCCCATGCCCTGGATGCGGTGGCGCGAGGTGAGGCCGATGCCTATGCGGGGAACCGCGCTGTGGCGTTGTATTTGATCGAGCGTGAGCTGATGGTGAATCTTGAAGTGCATGGGCGCTCAAAAAAAACCGGTTCCATCCTGGCGTTCGGGGTACGCCGAGACCAACCCATCTTGAGAGATATTCTGCAAAAGGCACTGGATGACCTACCGCAACATGAACGCCAAGCACTGCTGCGAAATTGGGTGCGTCCGCGCAATGGCAATGGTCTCGACAACCTCCACCTGAGCCAGGCGGAAAAGGATTGGTTGGCCGAGCATCAATTCTTGCGTGCTGGGATCGACCATGCTTGGCCTCCCTTTGATTATATCGATGCTGCCGGTGTGCCGCAGGGAATGACGATGGAATTTCTGCGTATATTCAATAAGTACCTGGGGATTCACATCGAACCAGAGAGGAATCTCAGTTGGCCACAGGTCATGGCGGCGGCGCAAAGGGGTGACATCGATGTGCTGCCCTCCGTGATGAAAACGCAAGCGCGTGCCGAATATTTCAGCTTTACCAAGCCCTATCTGAGCTTTCCGATGGTCATTGTTTCGCGTAAAGATGCGCCTTTTATTCGCTCGATCGACGACTTAGATGCATCGCGTTTAGCCTTGATTAAAAGCCATGTCACCGAAGAGTTAATCAGCGAGAATCATCCTCAGTTGCCTTATACAACATTCGATAACATTGATGCCGCACTGCTGGCACTATCAAGAGGCGATGTGGATGCCTACATCGACAACATTCCGGCGATTACCTATGCCGTGCAAAAGCTACATTTGGATGATCTTCGGGTGACGGCACCCACCCCCTACAATTTCGATCTTAACATTGGTGTGCGAAAAGACTGGTCGCCGTTAGTGGGAATCTTAAATAAAATGATTGATGCCATACCTGAATCGCAAAAACGGGCGATTATTCAACGTTGGGTCACCGTGCGGGTGGAAACGCGAACCGACTGGCGCCTGGTGATCACTATCATCGCAGCCGTGTTGGTGTTGGTTGGCGCGATCCTTACTGTGATCACCATCTGGAACCGCCGATTGCAGACGGAGATAATCTGGCGGAAACAGGTGGAGGCGGAGCTCAAGGAAGCCAATGTGGAGCTGCATCAGCTCGATCGACTTAAATCCATGTTTATCGCCTCCATGTCTCATGAGCTGCGTACGCCCCTCAATTCCATCATCGGTTTTTCGGGTATCCTCTTAATAGGTATGGCTGGCGAATTAAATTCGCAGCAAAAAGATCAGCTTAGCCGAGTTAACCGGGCTGCTAAGCACCTTCTCGCCTTGATCTCCGACATTATCGATATCTCCAAAATTGAGGCCGGGAGGATTGATGTCTATCCCGAAAGCTTTGTGCTCGATCAACTGATCGACGACGCGGTCGCCGATGTCAGCCCTGATGCGGAGAAAAAAGGTTTGGCTCTGTTGGTGGATATGCCAAAAGGTTGTGAGATGGTGTCGGATAGAAAACGAATGTTGCAATGTGTGCTAAATTTGTTGAGTAATGCCGTTAAATATACTGAGTAGGGGCAGGTGAACCTTTCGGTAAAAGAGCTGGGAGAGCAGGTGGAGATTGCGGTGGCGGATACCGGCATTGGCATCCCTGAGCGTGCACGCGCGGATCTCTTTCAACCTTTTGAGCGGCTTGAATCGCGCCTCAAAGTGAAAGCCGGTGGCACCGGTCTGGGATTGTATCTCACCAAAAAAATGGCCGTAGATCTATTGGCGGGTCAGATTGACTGGTCTAGCAAAGAGGGTGTGGGCAGCACATTTGTGCTTCGCCTGGCAAGAGACCTCAGGAGTGATTCGCAAGAACCCCGAAGCGATGGGGAATATTAATGAAAACAGCATTAATCATTGAAGACAATGAAAACAACCTGGAGTTGATTTCTTTTATCCTACAGCACAATGGTTTTCAAACGCTCGCCGCTGAAACTGGACAGAAAGGAATTGAAAAGGCATTAAATGAGCGCCCTGATTTCATCATCCTAGATATCCAACTGCCGGATATGGAGGGCACCAAAGTGTTGGATCAAATCCGCTTGGCAGGAGGCGAGATGCCCGTTATCGCCATGACTTCTTATGCGATGACCGGTGATCGCGAAAAATTGCTGGCCGCTGGGTGTAACGGTTATATTGAAAAACCAATCGACCCCGAACGTGTTGTAGTGCAGATCAATGCGGTGATTGGAGAGTAACGATGCGCATATTAATCGTCGAAGACAATGAAGACTCGCGCATCATGTTGCAAACCGTTTTATTATCCTCTGGTTTTGAGGTGGATGTGGTTGCTGATGGGGTGGAAGCGCTCAAGCTGCTGCGTGAGACATCAGTTGAGATGGTTGTCACTGACATCTTGATGCCGGAAATGGATGGTTACCAGCTATGCCGGGAAATGAAAAAAGATCTGCACCTAAAACATATTCCCGTGATTTTCTATACCGCGACATATACCGATCGAGAAGATGAAAAATTAGCTATGGCGGTAGGCGCGGCACGATTTGTGGTCAAACCTGTTGAGGCGGAAGAGATGTTGTGCATCATCGATGAAGTGTCTAAGGAAGAGGTCAATGCACAGACGTCGGTGTTGCTTCAATCAGGAATATCCGACCGGGATGTGGTTGAACTCTACGCGTCACGAGTTGGAAAAAAGCTCAGCAAAAAACTAAACGAAAATATTGGCTTAAACGATCAAAATAAAGAAATGGCTAAGCAATTAAAGGCCATGGAAGAACTAGCCAGTACAGACCCGCTAACCCAGTTACTTAATCGGCGAGGTTTTTACGAACAGGCGAAACATGAGCGTGCGCGTAGTATGCGTACCGGAACGGGGTTTGCGATCGTGTTGATCGATATCGATTTTTTTAAAGATATTAATGATCAATTTGGACATGCCTGCGGCGATTTTGCTTTGCGTGCCGTAGCGGAAAAAATTCGTGATGCAGTTCGCGCGCAAGATATTGCAGCGCGCTGGAGTGGTGACGAGTTTATCCTATTACTGCCGGAAACTGATTTGAAAGGCGCGCAACACGTGGCGGAGAAATTTCGTCAGGCCTTGTTAGCGTCGTCGTGTAGTTTTGAAGGACACAGCTTCACCTTGACCGCGAGTTTGGGAATTAGTGTTTTTCAGCCTTCCGTAAGTATTAATGAGTGTGTGAAGTGGGCGGATCAGGCGCTCTACATGAGCAAGCGCGGTGGCCGTAATCAGGTGTCAGTTTTTCAAGGATAAACAGCCTGATTGGGCGCGGAGAAAAATGATGCGGGTATTGGTTGCAGACGATGATGAAAACTCCAGAGTATTGCTAAGGGCTGCGCTCGAAGCACGAGGTTATACGGTGGACGATGCTGCCGATGGTGCGCAAGCTTTGAAGCTGGCGCAGCAAGAGCAGCCCGATTTAATCGTATCGGACATAATGATGCCGGAGATGGATGGTTTTGCATTTTGTGCCGCCGTAAAAAATGATACGCATTTAAATAAAATTCCGTTCGGCGTCGTTTCAAGCGTCATCCGATTCATTCGCCTTCCAGGGAAGCGCTGGACAAGCGCATCGAGAATTCGGTGTTGAAACGTCACCGGATCATCCCTTTCGGATAGCCAGTGCAAGCAAAACCATGACGGCCGTTATCGTACTGCAACTGGTGGAGGCCGGCTACATCTCACTGGACACGAGGCTCGACGACGCTGTACCGGTTGGTACAGGAACATGTCGAGAGCTTCTTTACCCAAGTCGAGTCTGAAACCAGAACGGGTCTGCCCGAGTTTGTCAAAGACGAGTTCGAGGCCTTACTCAAATTCGGCATCCTGGCCCATGGCTTTTACGACTTCGCTGTGCAGATTGCGCCCACGAGAAGCTTGTGGACTTCTCGGGCAAGCGGCACGGACTTTGCTGCTCCTAATGTTGCTTGGTGCCTGGCAAGGGCAACAGCCCACGTGGTGGATTATGTCTCCGCATGGGTGCCAATATTAGCCTTGGTTTCTCAGTAGCTCAAGACTTCTAAAGCAGACGCTCGACTTCTAAACTTGACCGGCGGCTCTTGTTAAGGGTTGTCAGATGCCTGCCCCCAGCAGCAAGCACGTCAGTACCCGCGAGCTCTCAGCGGGCAGGCGTCTGATAAGCCTCGATTGGCCGGAAAGCGACCAATGAAGGCAGCCGCCTCCGACCTATCCGGTTTCAGACTTCAGTTCGCTCTGCCATCTCAAGGGCGTCGTCGACTTCTATCCCGAGATAGCGGACTGTGCTTTCCAGCTTGGTATGTCCAAGTAAAAGCTGGACAGCACGAAGGTTTTTTGTTCGCCGATAGATCAACGTGGGTTTGGTGCGGCGAAGCGAGTGCGTACCATAGTCCTCTGGATTACCACCAATGAGCGCAATCCAGGACTTCACAATCCTTGCGTACTGTCGTGTTGAAATGTGCGGCGAGCTACGCAGGCGACTAGCAAAAAGGTAATCATTCTGGGACAGTTTCGCCTTGGCGATCCAGGCTCGAACCAAAGCTCGCGTTTGTTCAGTCAACTCGAATCGAACGGGCTGCCCGGTCTTCTGTTGCATGACGGTGGCACGAGAAACGATGTGTTCCCCTTACGCTACATCCATGACACGGATATTCACGAGATCACAAGCGCGCAACTTGTTGTCGATCGCAAGATTGAACAGGGCAAGTTCTCTGACTTTTTGCGCGATCTGTAGTCGTATACGGATTGCCCAGATCTCCTCCCGTTTAAGTGGAGGTTTCTGTCCGACCAGCTTGCCTTTGTTCCATGGGACTTGACCGGCACTGGGTCTTTTTTCTACCAGATTGTCGTCCATGTTCTGTTTCCCTCATTATTGATTAGGAAACAGAAGCTTAACCCCTAACCGATGGTTGCTTTCCGACCCGTTCCGGTCAATAGAGCTTATGAGGTGAATGTCTGCTTTGCGGTATTCCTACTTACCGCTGTATCCGCCGCAGGTAGGTCGCCAACTTGGGAA
>JBDLIZ010000188.1:0-9000 GCA_039714615.1 Pseudomonadota bacterium
TTTACCAAAGCCCCTGATACTCTCTGAACTAAGAAAAAGGCTACTCCGATGGGCCTCCGATGCCTCGCCGACATGCGATCAAAGTGGCATTGAAAGTGGCAGTGAAACGGATCAGGTTTCATTCAAAGAGGCTGCTCCAATCGACCAAGAGGTTTTTGGTGAGCTGCGCAAAAGTATAGGCAGTGCCTTCTCAAAAATGATCGATATTTTCATAGAAGATACGCCTAAATACGCCCATACACTGGAACAGGCCATTGCGAAATCAGATCATGAGACGGTGGCCTCCATTGCGCATTCGATTAAAGGCAGTAGCAGGAATATTGGCGCCAATCGCCTTGCGGAAATCAGTAAGGAACTGGAAGACATGGGCCGCTCGAAGACCGGTGAAGGTGCACCCGAAGTGCTGCAAACCCTGTTTAGTGAGAGCGATAGAGTGTTGGCTGCGCTGCGCGGCGAACTAGAAGCATTTAACGCGGGATCGGCGAAAAGGATATCGAGTTCTCAGCGAGTGATGATTGTGGATGATGACCGAGCGATGCGCTTAGCGTTACGTGAAGTGTTAGAAGAGGATGGGTATCAGATCGAAACAGCCTCTAACGGGGTTGAGGCAATAACGTTGTGCAAACGAGAAATGCCGGACTTGGTGTTGATGGACGCGGTGATGCCAAAAATGGACGGTTTCACGGCTTGCAAGACGATACGAGCGACTCCTGAGGGAAAACATACACCCATATTGATTGTCACCGCTCTGGATGATGACCAATCTATCGAGAATGCTTTTTCCGCAGGCGCGATAGATTATATTCCAAAGCCGGTACATTTCAGTGTTTTGCGCCGTCGCATTGGGCGGTTATTAACTGCTAGCCGGACAGAAAAACATGTTAGGCATCTCGCTTACAACGATCCACTGACTGGTCTTCCAAACCGAGCGATGTTCATGGACCGTCTCAGCAAGTTACTCTCCATGTCGCGGTATGACGAAGAGCTTGTGGCAATATTATTTCTCGATCTAGATAGCTTCAAGATGGTTAACGATACTTTAGGTCACGACGTGGGTGATCGCCTGCTCAAGGCTACTGCCGAAAGAATCGTGCGTTGCGTGCGTTCAGTTGATTTGGTGGCGAGATTGGGGGGTGATGAATTTACCGTTATACTCGACGGTATTGGTTCACTAAAGGTAGTGGAGACCGTTGCGGATAAAATCTGCAGATCATTGTCAGAACCTTTTCGTTTCCTGGATCGGGAAATATATGTCTCGACGAGCATCGGGATATCCGTGTGGCCAGAAGATGGTAGGGATATAGGGACACTCATAAAACATGCTGACACGGCGATGTTTCGAGCCAAAGAGCAAGGTGGCGAGTATCAGTTTTATGAACCTCATATGGAGGTGGATGTCCAGAAAAGATTAGAACTCAATAATGCCCTGCGACGTGCCTTGGAACGAGATGAAATCTTCCTACACTATCAACCAAAGATGGATCTCAAAACCGGATCGATCGTAGGTATGGAAGCGTTAGCGAGATGGAAGCATCCGCATCTTGGCTTGGTGCCCCCATCCGATTTCATCCCCCTTGCAGAGCAATCCAATCTTATAGTAGATCTTGGAGAATGGATCTTGCGCTTGGCCTGTAATCAGACACGGTCGTGGCTTGAAAAGGGGTTCGGTCCCCTTAGCGTTGCGGTAAACCTTTCCAGTCGTCAGCTTATGCAAAGAGATTTACCAGAAAAAGTAGCGGCGATACTGGGTGAAACCGGATTGCACCCGAGTCATCTCGAGCTCGAAATCACTGAAAGCACTATAATGAGTGATCCTGAAGAAATTATACCCGTCCTCACGGAATTGAGGGATATGGATATAACACTTTCGATCGATGATTTTGGCACTGGATACTCTTCGTTAAATTATCTCAAGCGGTTTCCAGTAGAAGTTTTGAAGATAGATGCTTCCTTTGTTCGGGACATTACCACAAACCTGGAAGATAAGGCGCTAATCAGTGGAATCATAGCTCTGGCTAAGAGAATGTGCCTCAAGGTCATAGCCGAAGGTGTGGAAACTCAGGAGCAGAAGGTGTTTCTTTTGGAACAGGAATGCGATCAAATACAGGGATATCTTGTCAGTAAACCTGTAAGCGCAGCTGAGTTTGAGCAACACATACTAAAGGTAATGAAGAGCGAGTTTAAGTTCGCATCAAATGTCTCGCAGCTGCGTAAAAAAGGCTAAGGTAATAGAGAATAACTATACCCATTCTTACCACCCTACAAGCCCTTTCGACTCATTTGCAAATGTAAAGATATAACCTGAATTTTGATCGGTCCCGTTAAAACATATGGTCTAATAGTCTTTCTGATCAAAGGGATGATCGAAGGTTACTCTCACAGTACTACCGGGTTTCACCTTGAGTGCAAAATTGGCCGAAAACCGGGCTTCGTAGGATTTCCTGCTTATGCGGTGCAGCCCAGTATCCACGCGCTTTAGGGTTTCGCCGTCTGGAGAGATAACCTCAACATGAATATGTCCTATGATCAATCCCCTACGGTGCTTATTCTGATGCACCGCGCCAGAGACTAAGAGATTTTCCCCTCTTTGTTCAACCACAACATTTTTTAAATGCGCATATTGGCAGCAGACCTGATCGTCAATATTTAGGGTACCGTCCCGAACCAGATCAATACCACCGAAAGCGCATCCCGCAATCACGATAATCAATAGTGTTTCCAAAGCGAATATTGATGCAATCGTTAAGTGTTTTGTATTCATAGCGCTTTATAACCTCCTTAGCTCCTAGGAGCCTGTCGGACTTAGGACTGATTTACTGCGGAAAAGCCGAATTTGGACAGATTTCCCGATCCTTTTCGTTACACGCTACCGCTATTCGCCTCAAACGATCGAAAAATCTGCCTCAAACCGTCTTTCCCTCGCTACGATCACCTAAATCCGACAGGCGCCTAGTAGATTGAACCGCACCCCATTAGAGGCATCACCCAGTAAGCCATTTCACAGCCGCTTAAATCTTCTTTCAATCTGCGCACTAGCCCATGCACGTCGTTTTCAGTAGTCTGGACGTGAAACATGGCCTGTTGCTGCCATCCCGTAACTTGTTCGGTGATTGAAAAACTGCCATGTTCCCGGCTATATCCACGAATCATTTGTTCCGTAAACCCAACTACCTCATTATGCGCCAGCAACCAATCTGCCACTTTTTGTTCGATCTGAGGGGCGGCGATTAATACGAGTAAGCAGGCTTTATCGTCCGTAGTCATTAATTCACACTCCTATCTCAGAGGTCCGTGAAAAGCGCCGGTATAGTATGGGTAACAGGATGAGCGTCAGCAGGGTGGAAGTCAGCAGCCCACCGATGACCACCACGGCAAGTGGTCGCTGAATCTCAGATCCGGGTCCGCTGGCAAATAATAAAGGGACCAAAGCAAAGGCGGCGATACTGGCGGTCATCATCACTGGACGCAGCCGCCTATGGGCGCCCTGAACAACCACTTCGGCAATGGGAATTCCCATATCGCGGAGTTGATTGTAGTAGCTAAGCATCACAATGCCATTGAGCACGGCGATGCCAAGTAGGGCAATAAAACCTACCGATGCCGGAACGGATAGGTACTCTCCGGTAATCCACAGAGCAAAAACCCCGCCGATCATGGCGAAAGGGATATTAAGCAACACCAGCACGGCCTGGCGCACGGAGCGAAAGGTAGAGAATAGCAGCAGAAATATCAGCCCAATGGAGATAGGCACGACCAGTGACAAGCGTCTGGCCGCACGCTGCTGGTTCTCGAACTGTCCACCCCATTCTAGGTGATATCCGGTAGGCAGCTTAACCAGCAATTCAACATTCTGGCGCGCTTCGTTCACAAAACTGACCAGATCCCGGTTCCGCACATTGGCAATAACCACACTCATCCGGGCGCCTTGCTGCCGTGCCACCTGAACCGGACCCTCAATACGCGATACCTGACCGACGGTAGAAAGCGGTACCAGGCGACCCTCGGGAAGCGGCAGCATGAGGTTGGCGAATTCCGCCGGCGATGTACGCACCTCAGCCGCACCGCGCATCAGCAATGGTGTACGCCTCATCCCTTCATAGACAGTCCCGACCTGCTGACCTTCCAACTGACTGCGAAGTACCGCGGTAATTTCCTCTACGGAGAAGCCCAGACGTCCTGCGGCAAGGCGGTCAATCTCAACTTTGAGGTACTGCACGCCTTCATTTTGTGGGTAATAAACATCTTGCGCGCCTGGGATTTTGCTCAGCACATTAGCGATTTCTCCGGCCTTTTGGTTGAGCTTTGCAAGGTCGGAACCGAAAATCTTGACCGCAACATCACCGCGCACTCCAGTGAGCATCTCTGAGACTCGCATCTCGATGGGCTGGGTAAAGGCGTAAGCCACTCCTGGAAAACTGTCCATGACCTCGCGCAGGCGGTCCGTAAGCCAGGCTTTATCCGGGATCTGCCACTGCGCGGTAGGTTTAAGTACGAGAAACGTATCCGTCTGATTCAGACCCATCGGATCCATGCCGATCTCGTCGGTGCCCGTTCGTGCAACCGCACTGACGACCTCCGGAACCTGTTCCATCAAGGCCCGTTGTACTCTTAGATCTATTCCGAGTGATTCTTCGAGGCTGATGGAGGGTAGCTTTTCCAGCTGGATGATGATATTGCCCTCATCCATGGTGGGCATGAAGGTTTTACCAAGTTGCGTGAATACAGCGATCGTCGCCAGCAAGGCGACTGCAGCCAGCGTCATGACAATCCGCTCATGTTGCAATGACCAGCTCAACAACGGTTCATATAATCTGCGCAGCGCCCTGACTAACCAGGGTTCTTGGTGACTCACTTTGTGTATCAAATAGGAAGCCAGCACGGGGATCACTGTCAGCGATAAAATCAGCGAGGCGGTGAGCGCGAATACAATGGTCAGTGCAACCGGGATGAATAGTTTTCCTTCCAGACCCTGCAGGGTGAGCAGCGGAAGAAATACGATCACGATGACCAGGATCCCCGCGGTCACGGGTACCGAGACCTCACGTGCGGCTCGGTAGATGATATGTAAACGCGGCAGGCGAGAGTTTGGACCGGCTTGGGCAAGCTGCGCAGCAATATTCTCTACCACCACGACTGCCGCATCCACCAGCATGCCCACTGCAATAGCTAATCCTCCTAGGCTCATCAGATTGGCGGACATGCTGAAAAAATGCATGAGCGTGAAGGTCACCAGTGCAGCGAGTGGCAAGATAAACGCCACAGTAAGTGCCGCGCGCAGGTTGCCCAACATCAGCAACAGTAGAACCACTACCAGGACGATCGCCTCTTGAAGCGCCGTGGACACCGTATCGACCGCTCGCTCCACCAGGTCACTGCGGTCATAAAATACGTTTGTGCTGACCCCTTCGGGGAGGGCCGGACTGAGTTCGGCCAGCTCGGCTCGAACGCCCTCGACCACCTCCCGGGCATTGGCACCGCGCAGTCCCAGTACCAGGCCCTGCACCGCTTCGCCTCGACCATCACGCGTCACTGCGCCATAGCGGGTCAGGGCACCAATGCGAACATCCGCAACGTCAGCAATTCTCACAGAAATACCGTTACTTTGTTTGACGATGATGTTGCCCAGATCGCGCAAGGAGCTGATCTGTCCTTCGGTGCGCACGAGCAGGACTTCTTCCCCTTCGACCAATCGACCGGCGCCATCATTGCGATTATTCAGCTCCAGGGCCGTGCGCAGCGTCTGCAAACTTACGCCGCGTGCGTTCATGCTGGCATTATCAGGGATGATTTCAAAGCTGGAAACCTTTCCACCCAGCGCATTCACGTCTGCCACACCAGGTACGGTGCGCAGTGCAGGACGGATGACCCAGTCGAGTAGAGTGCGCCGTTCGGTGAGGCTCAGATCACCCCCTTCGAGGGTAAACATGAACATCTCACCCAGTGGGGTGGTCGCTGGGGCAATCCCGCCACTGACTCCCTCAGGAAGATCGTCACGAATAGACGCGAGCCGTTCGGCCACCTGCTGACGTGCCCAATAGATGTCGGTGCCGTCGGCAAAATCCACAGTGATGTCCGTGAGGCCATATTTCGCCATGGAACGCAGCATCACCTGATTCGGGATACCCAGCATTTCCACTTCGATAGGGGCCGTGATGCGGGCCTCGACCTCCTCTGGGGTCATGCCCGGCACCTTCATGAGAATTTTAACC
Source organism: Pseudomonadota bacterium (assembly GCA_039714615.1). Taxonomy (GTDB): domain Bacteria; phylum Pseudomonadota; class Gammaproteobacteria; order JAAEPA01; family JAAEPA01; genus JAAEPA01. The sequence continues at coordinate 6,210 of JBDLIZ010000188.1, forward strand.
TGGGGTGTCGATACATCTGGAAAGGCATCGATGGGTAACTGCTGGACAGCGATTAGACCACCGCCAACCAGCAGCAACACCAGAAGGGCAATAAATACTCGTTGCGTGAGTGAAAATCGAATGAGCCAATCCAGCATCATTCAGCGTCCCCGCCCAGACCCAACCAGGCTGCCTTGATCGCGGCAAGTCCTGAAGCAGCGATGGTTTCACCTTCCTGAAGCTCACCGCTGATGATGCTGTATCCGTCCTGCTGACCCGCTATACTGATTTGCTTAGCCAGGAAGCCAAAGGGCGCCTGGACAAAGACTACGGTCATATTGCTCGCGTGCACTACGGCGCTAGAGGGGATTTGGAACAGCGTTTTGTCACTGCTGAGCTTCAACCGTACTTGTACATACTGGCCTGGGCGCAGACAGTCTTGCACGCCACGCACCTCGGCTCTCACCAACACCGTCTGACTTCCTGGATCGACATTTCGGCCGATCAATGTGACCTGAGCATTTCCGTCTTCGCAGGGCAGCTCCACTTTCGCCCCCTGGCGAACGCCCTTGAGCCGGCCCAGGGGTACCTGGATCTCTAGCCACAGCGGTTCAAGCTGAACGAGTCGAAACAAGGGATCGGAGCGTTCAACCCGCTGACCGGCTACGGCCATGCTCTCGATTATCACACCGGCTTTGGGCGTGCTTACCGATAGGCTGCTGGAAAGACGTCGGGTCTGCTCGAGTTCGGCGATAGACCGATTGTCCATACCGGCTAGAACAAGCGCTTGTCGCCGCTCGTCCAAGGTGGCTGCCGCTTGTTCTTGCGTGCTTTTGCTCTCAAGGTGGCGGCGCTGGGCAATAATGCCTTCCTTGAACAGCTGCCGGTCGCGTTTGAGTTGCGTTATTGCCAGCTTCTCTTCAGTCTTAGCCTGCAAGAGTTCACGTTGCAAAGCGATCAAGGCCGGGCTTTCTATCTTAGCGAGCATATCTTGTGCATCGATTTCCTCGCCTGCACCTGCCCACAGTTCGGTGATCAAGCCGCCAGAGGGCGCACTTACAATATGCTCCTGACGCGGCGGAATAACCACACGGGCCGGTAGCCGGTCGGTTGTTATCCAGCTGGCCTTTTTTACCGCAGCAGAAGTAATCCCCAGGCGTTCCATCTGTTCTGAGCTAAAGGGGACCTCGTGCGCAGCCTCAGTTGTCGCTAAACCGCTCCAGACTAATAAAGCAGCCGCTGATATGATGCTGTTTTTCATGGCAAGACTCCTAGCGCCTGATTGTAACGTGCGACCGACCTTTGGCGTATGATGTGCAGTTGCGTTTCGCGACGCTCGGCGGAAAATGCCAATCCCTGCACCCGCAGCAGCCCGACCAGGTCAGTCTCGCCGGCCTCGAAGGCTATTTTCGCCAAGCGCAGATTCTCAAGACTCAACTGTTTCTGTTCGCGTGCCAGTTCCAACTCGGCTTGAGCGAATTCCAGTTCTTGTTTCGCCTGCACAAACGCCAGTTTTATCTTGCGCAGAAGATTTTCATATTCGGCCTTGAGCTGTACTATTTTGCGTTTTGCAGCCGCCAACACCGGCCTGTTATGGGCTTCCAGTCCAAAGGGCATGCTGAGACTCACCCCAAGTCGATTATTAAATGCCTCATTTGAATCGGCTCGTTCACCGCTGCCGCCCAAAAAAAGCTCCGGATTTCCTGCGCCTTGCCGGCGTACAGCGCTCAACTCAGCCTTAGCGCGCTTGAGTTCCCCGGCGACTTCCGCAAGCTGAGGGTAATCTTCGTTGATGGTGGTCAATGCGGTACGCTGTTCGCCCCGGCGCCGCGGCAGGCGCTGCAGGCCGGTAAACGACGCATAACTTAGTCGGGCATTCTCAAACTCCAGCTGAGCTTTAGCATGGTCGGCCCGTTTGGTGAGGGTGGCATCACGGGCGAGCAGCAGATCTGTTTTTGCCAGTCCACCTAACTCAACCCGGCGTTTAACGCTGTGCTTCAAGGTCTGCGCGGTATCCCATTCCTTGTTAGCCAGCTGGAGATTATTTTGCATGAGCGCAGCTTGCCACATGCGTTCCCGGACCTCTCCAGCGATGACTAGACGTAATGCCCGTTGGCTGTGGGTCAAGGCTTGTGATGCGCTTAGTGCTACATTTTGGGCAGCATCCCGCTGCCCAGGTTTCCAGAGAGGAGCGGCTATTCCCGCTTCCCAGTCACGGAATCCGTTTGCACTGCCGATCTGATCGGTTTTATAACTCACCTCTAGCGACGGGTTACCCGCAATCAGACTGTCCGCTCTGGATTGCAGCGCCATCGCCTCTTCTTGTTGCGCATCGAGTGTCTGGACCCGGGGGTGGCGGTTATAGGCTGATTCCACGGCTTGCTTGAGGGTGGGCGGAGCTCTATGTGCTCCAGATCCCCGGAAGTCATCACCGGTCACCGTTGAACAGTGAGCTAACAATGAGATAGCAAGCAGCCACCCTTTTAATGCATCAGAGTGTGGCATTTACAATTGCTCCTCCTATAAAGGTATGTTTGGGATTTGGCCCATGTTCGTATTATTGGTTCCACCCGGCAGTGGTCGGGTGCGTGCAAGCAGGGCCCGCCGTATTTTGCGTAGCAGATGTATGCAGCACAGCTGAGAGGTCCGCTGGGTTTTTAGAAATTGACTAAATACTGATCTGTCCTGCTTTTTTCTATTAAAACACTCATAGCTGAAATCAAGCTTAAATTGCCTGGCTATTCACTCGAATTTATGGATACGCCAGGAGCCTGTCGGACTTAGGTGATCGTAGCGAGGGAAGGATGTTTTG
>JBDLIZ010000189.1:0-8996 GCA_039714615.1 Pseudomonadota bacterium
CATGGCATCGATTGGGTCATCAGAACCGGGCACTGAGTCGGTATCACAACGTCTGTCGTTCAAGATCGCCCAACACGCATTTCGCATAAATAATCTAGATGTGTATGAGCCTCTGAAAGCGCAGCTCGTCGATTATCCACTATACCCCTATTTGCGCTATGAAGAACTTCTCCAGGGGCTAGGCCAAACCTCAGACCAGGATGTGGAGGAATTTCTCACCGAATACCGTGATACCCCGCTACCCTATCGCCTGCGTGGCGCTTGGTTAAGATCCTTAGCAGAGGCAGGACGCTGGTCCAAGTTCCTGGTTGTTTATGACGGTCGCAAGGACACGTCTTTACAATGCCAATACTATTACGCGCTAATAGAAGATGGGCGGTTGGTAAACCCTGAAAACACTATCAATCGGGTTTGGCAGGTCGGTCATTCACAACCGAAGGCCTGTGATCCGCTGTTTAATTGGCTCCAGCGACAAGGCCACCTAGACTCGAAAAAGATCTGGAATCGTATTTACCTGGCCATGGAAGAGGGACAGATCGCACTTGCTCGACACCTCTCCAAGAACTTGAGCACATCCGACCAGGCCAAGGTCAAACTATGGATTCGAATACACCATGCCCCAGATCGTGAATTACACTCACTCGCCTCCATGAAGGACGGTCGGCTAAGTCGCCGAATGGTAATTCATGGCATCAAACGGCTGGCAGAGCACGATGTCGAAGACGGGCGAACCGCATGGAAACAGCTGCAACACCACTACGCTTTTAGCAAGGTGAGCCGCAACGAAATCGAACGCTACATTGCCTTGCTCGCCTCATATCGAGCCCATCCGAAGGCCTTGACGTGGTTTGATCAACTCCCTCCAGAGGCGATCACGCCCCAAGTGCGTCTTTGGTACACTCGGACGGCGCTTCGGTTGAAACGCTGGGATCTTCTGGTCAAATCGATACCCACACTCAATGAGACTCAACACAATCGCGAGATGTGGCGCTATTGGCTGGCACGCGGACTGGAACAGATCGGCGAGGAACAAGAAGCCGAGACAATCTACATTGAGCTCGCCGGCAAACGAGATTACTATGGATTTCTGGCAGCCGACAGGCTGGACATGCCCTATGCCATATACAACCATGCGATTGTCAACGATGGGGCCACCACTCTAGCACTAATGGATATCCCCGGAATATTGCGGGCCCATGAATTGTATCGTTTAGGGCACGACAGCGATGCCCGTGCCGAATGGAGCATGGTTAACCGTGACTTTAGTAGGCATCAGCAAAGATTGGCGGCACGCCTGGCACACGAATGGGGTTGGCACGATATTGCTATACGCATGGCGGCCAAAGTGGGCGAATTGGATGACCTGGAACTCCGATTTCCGGCACCCTTTCAAAATGCGGTGATACACGCCGCCAGCGAACATGCGCTGGCCCCATCGCTAGTGTATGGCGTCATGCGTCGGGAAAGCATTTTCAGTGAGGACGCCCGCTCGTCTACCGGGGCCCTCGGTTTGATGCAGCTCATGCCAACGACGGCCAGGCATACGGCCGATCAACTTGGGTTACCGGCGCCTCAACTTCGGGATCTGCTCAGCGGTGACTATAATATAAAGCTTGGAGCAGGTTATCTGAGGCAGTTGCTCGATGAATTCGACCAACATTTGGTCCTGGCAGTGGCGGCTTATAACGCGGGGCCTCACCGTGTCTTGGACTGGTTACCTGAAAACCGAGAGTTCACGGCTGACGCGTGGATTGACACAATCCCTTATTATGAAACCCGCCGCTATCTACGTGCCGTTTTGGCCTACAAGACAATCTACAATTGGAAGCTCGGACAACCCTGCCAGCGAATGTCTCAACTCATGTGGCCAATAGGCAAGCGGGATACCTAGCCTGAATTTCTCATCAGATACCCACCGACAACACTCGCCAATAAAGCTGCAATTACCAGAAAGCTGATGGCGCGAGGTTTATAAGGTTGTCTCGCGAACGGAACAGGTGGTCGAGAATGGACCGACTCAGCTGGCAGGGATCAGAAATCAATTTGGAACAGAATTTAACATGGCAAAGGACGGGGGTGACGGTCCTACTACGGAGACCGCGTTCTGATCGGTCCCTCGGTGATTATGGCCGACTAAAGAAAGTATTCTTGTGGAATCAATAGAGAAGCGAGGGCACACATCAATTTGTGAAATATCCGGGTTAACTGATGACTGCGGTTTTTCTGTGGCTGACCCGAGTTTATGGACCACCCGGTCCGGCAAAGAGATAGCCGATGATGACAAAACCGGCGAGATACAGCAGAGGATAGAGCCAGATGCTGTACTTATCAATGTTATTGGCGGTGGATTCACCCCTAGTCACCTCCATGCGTTTCAACCACACGTTGAGCATCACGACCAAGGCGGTGATGATAAACGTACTGACCAGGATGACATCCATCAAGGTCAGGTATCCCAACCGCGGTAAACTATTTGAGATTGTAAAATTGAAGGCAATGAAAATCAGCAGGTTGGCGCTGGCAACATCTACCCGCTTGCCATAGTCCTTCAAAAAGAAGGTGAACCAGGAGACCAGGATGATGATCAGCACGGGGGCAAAGAAGCGCACGACGTAGAAGGTGAGATGCCGATTCGACAAAAAACGAAAGGAGTACTGACTATTTCCTTCTATCGTCTCTACCTCGGTGGACCACTCCTTGATGACCCACTCTTCCTCACCGAGTTGCGTTCCTACGGAACTCAATTCTTCCGGGTTGCTGAAGACAAAGAATTTGTCAGGGAAAACCGAACGCACGCGAATAAAGAACTTCTGGGTATCGAAGGGGAACTTGGTGAAATTGAAATCCGGTGCCTGCAAGGTCACTGAAAAACGTTCTATCAAAATGACATTTCCGTCAGAAAAAACCACGGCGGTGAGGTTATGAGTAGCACGCCGGCCCTGTTGATTGAACAGCATATACTCGGGCCAGATGGTGTGGTTGGCGGTGGCGAATTGTGCAAAGCTATTACCGTGAAATGTCTTGAAGCGGCAATTGCAGCTATCGGGATTGAACGCAAGTTTCCTATCCCGCCACTCCATTCGCAGCGTAGACACCACGCCGAAATTCTCGGCCTTCTGATCCACACCCGTGATCTGATCCATCTGGATACCCACTTTTACCTCTATAGGCTCCTCGAGGACCTTCGGTACCGTGGCCTCCGCCCCACCAGCCTCTAAAACACCCGGGGCATTCAAGCCAAGCTGCAGACGGTATGCCCCTGTGGTCAGGGTTTTACCCTCACAACAGGACTCCACCCAAAGAAGATAGTCAGTCCCCTGCTCAGCAAATGTATATTGCAGGCCGGCGTGCGTATCCGTGCCGCCCATATTTCCAGAGCCTACCAGCTTGCCGCCAAAATCCACGAGTCGCAAGATCGGTTTGAGATCCCCCGAGGCAGCTTCGACATAGGCATAGAAGCTATCCCCTGCCTCGACGTCTTGCAACGCGTAAAATCTATCAGGGGTTTTTTTGGTGATATTAGCTGTGAGCTCTTGAACCGCAAAGGTCGCTTGATCGCTCATCCCTACTCTGATGAGCATGGCGATGTTGTCTTGGGTTGGCTGTGAGATGCCCTCCAGCACCTCAGGCGCGTTCAAACCCACCGTCAGCGTGAATTCCCCCTGCCCGGGCGAAAACGGAGAACCACCGACTAGGAGCTTATAATCACCATCGGATGCAATGGTGTACTCGAGCGCCGCGGCATGGCCTTTTCCATCATCATCATCCCAAGCCAGGAAAAACTCGTCAGCAACCTTCGGTACGACGATAAGCGGATCCCTGCCTTCTTTTCGAGCTTTAACGACGCGCTGTTCGAAAGTCTCGGCCAGCGTGGCCTCGTCAAGTTCAGGATTGGCCAGCGCCACAAATGGATCAAAATTTCCTGATCGGTTTGCCCCGTAGACGTATACGGTCTGACCTGCCTTCAGTTCAGGCATAAGATAAATGTGGGCCTTGCCCGGCTCAAACCGGCCTGTCGATACCTGTACCGCACGTTCCTGCGCCATCCCAGAGCCGGGCATCATCTGTAGAAAGAGCGCAAACACGATGAGCACAAGAATGAATGATCGTGGTGCAAACAAGAAACACAAGAGACAACTCCCCATTGAATTATGTATTTTTTCCATTTTTATGTTATTTTTCTCCATTTTTATTTAGGCGAACTTGGATTAACCTAAAGATTTTCATGTATGAGTATACCCCAACAAATGGCCACTGACTTTATGCTCGATGTTGGGCTTCGTTCCTCAGCCTAAGGGAATCGCGCCGATGCGCCCCGATATCCTGCCATGAACGACCTATTCTGGATCGGGCCCGCCCTGGTATTCGGGCTGTTGGCGGTACGCATCGGTCTACCGCCGCTGATAGGTTACCTCATCGCGGGGTTTGTACTGAACCTGTTCGGGTTCATCGATCACGATCTGCTCACCAAGTTCGGCGAACTCGGGGTGACCCTGCTGCTGTTCACCATCGGCCTCAAACTGGATGTCCGCTCGCTGCTGAAACCAGTCGTATGGGCTGGAGCCACACTTCACATGCTGGTCGTCGTGTTGGTATTCGGGATCGTGCTCTTCTGGGTAAGCCTGAGCGGCCTAGCGGTTTTCTCCGATGTGGATTTCAAGATCGCCTTGCTGATCGCCTTTGCACTGAGCTTTTCGAGCACGGTGTTCGCCGTCAAGACCCTCGAAGAAAAAGGCGAAATGGAGTCCAGGCATGGTCAGATTGCTATCGGCATCCTGATCATGCAGGATATCTTCGCCGTGGTGTTTCTCGCCGTGTCCACCGGCAAGATACCCTCCATATGGGCACTTGCTCTGTTGGGACTCATTCCATTGCGCGGTGTGCTGATGAAGGTGATGAGCCGTGCGGGTCATGGTGAACTGCTGGTGCTCTTAGGCTTGGCGCTGACCTTCGGAGGGTCAGATTTCTTCGAGCTGGTGGGTGTGAAAGGTGACCTGGGCGCGCTGCTTATCGGGGCCCTGATGGCCGCTCACCCCTCGGCGCCTGAGATGTCGAAAAAGCTGATGGGTTTTAAGGATATCCTGCTGGTGGGTTTCTTTCTGAGCATCGGCATGTCCGGACATATCACCGGATCCGCATTGCTGGTGGCGCTGGTACTAGCGCTGGCGGTCATACTGAAGACCAAGCTGTTTTTCTTCATATTCACGCACTTCAGGCTGCGCACACGCACCTCGGTGTTAGCCTCCCTCAACCTGGCAAACTACAGTGAGTTTGGTCTGATCGTAGGCACCATCGCCGTGGCAAACGGCTGGTTGAGCGGAGACTGGCTGGTGATCGTGGCGTTGGCGCTGACCTTGACATTCATCGCAGCGGCGCCATTAAACGCCCGGGGCAGTGCGATCTATGCAACCATCGAGTCGCGCATCAAACGTTTCCAAAGCCACACACGCTTAGCCGAGGACGCCCCCATCGATCCGGGCGATGCCCGCATTGCCATCATCGGCATGGGCCGTGTCGGCACGGGTGCATACGATACCTTGAAGGGCCGCTATGGCAATGTGATCATTGGGGTCGATGTAGAGCCCGATGTGGTGAGCCGGCATCAAGAGGCGGGGCGCAATGTCATCATTGCGGATGCCACCGACGATGAGTTCTGGGAGCGGTGCGAGGGCGGTAAGGTCAATGTAGTATTGCTGGCGATGCCTGAACTCGAGCAGAACCTCGGCGTAGCCCGGCACGTCAAACCACGTCGTGCAGCTGCCGATCATCTGCTTGCAGTGGCACGATATCAGGAGGACATCGAAGTCCTCAAGAGAGCCGGCGTGGATGCGGCCTGGAACCTGTACGCAGAGGCGGGCGATGGTTTCGCCCTAGAGGTCATCGCGCGAGTGGGAGACGGCATGAATGCCGAGGCTATCCTACACCCTACACCCAAAGGCAAGTAGCCGACTCAAAACATACACCTACAGATGTCATAGCAAGGGAGCTACACAAAAACAGCCACCATCCCTGTCCGGGAGGTGGCTTTCTCACATATTGCGTTGTCTGGACGACTGGCTAGGCAGCCTTTTGCGTAACCGCCTTCACGCTTTCCTGGCCGAGTTTCTGAGCCTTTGCGCTGAAGTCACTACCCAGCTCGGCAACCGCCTTCGCATCGCCGACAATCCTCTCACGGGCATTCTTGACCAGCTCATTCTGTTTGCCGATGTACGCCTGGAAGGCCTCGGCATCCTTCACTTCCAGTGCCGCTCTTAGCTGGGAGAAGCCCAATGCATAGTAGCTCTGCACGCTGGCGACCTGCAGGGCAACCAACTTCTCGGTATTGTCAACGACTAACCGGTTCAACGCCTGCGCGGGGGCAAGGGCCTTCTTGGTCTGTTCGATTAAAGTGGGGAAAATCTCTTTGTTCATTGCTTAGGCCTCTAGATGGTGGATTAGCTATATTGTTGCATTGCAGCATAACACAGGAATTGCTGCGTTGCAACATTTATTGTGGTTTGTACTCCAGCAAGCAATTGTGGAAGCAGAAAGCCCCCCCTTTCCCAATCAGGCCTCTTCCGGTCGACTCACCGCCTTGGGCAACACCGTTCTCACCAACCGCCTGCACAGGGTGTAGATACGCCGGAAATGATCGAGCACCTCCATCTCTACCCGCAGTACCGGCAGACGGCTCTTCTCCACGACGAGCTTTTCGGCTTGGTGTTTGAAGGCCTCTTGAATCTGGTGATTGATCTCGCCCTTGACCGCCATCACCTGCTGGGCCGCCCGCTGGTCGTTCCGATCGGTCCCTTGCGAAGATTCCTCAAAGGATCAAAAAGGCAAGCCACACAACTGCGGTGGGGACTATGGCCGCCATTAACAGACCGACCGGAGAAACCCCGTGTTCAAAGTACTTCTTGAGAATAGACTGTCCTGCCGGGTTCGGCGCATTGGCAATCACGGTTAATCCTCCGCCGGCAACCGCACCGGCTACCACCGAATATTTAAGACTGTCAGTAAACCCCGGCACCAGGGTGCTCAAGAATGTAATCGCTGCATTATCATTAAAAGCGGTCAGTATGGTCGCTCCCAGCATAAGCGGGACCTCGGTCAAACTCCCAAGCACCGGTTCGATCCACCACCCTTGAACCCCACCATGAATAACAATACCCGCCAGGAAGAAACCGACTAAAAGCGCTGGTTTCAGAGTGATTCGATTTTGATAAGGAGAAGTAACGATGGCAAAGCCAAGGAAGAGCAGGAAACCGAGAACGAACAATTCCGGATGATGGGCGTTCAGAACCGTCCAGCCCAAGAAAAGCAAGTGGACCAGGGTCACCCATGCCGGTACCGGATCATCACGTTTATCCCAATCCGGATCCTTAAAAACTGGACGTTGATCTTCAGGCAATAAGCCCGGAAATGCCCTGCGTATGGCAGAGAGCTTGATCTCTTCAAATCGTTGCTCAAAGGCCTCCCTGACCAAAGTCCGATCAAAACCTTCCTTGATGATGCTAGGCAAGTGCCGCTCTCTGAGGCGATCTCTCAGCCGTTCTTTTATCTCAAAGGCAGCCTCGTCGATTTTCTGCTCGAAGGTTTTGGTAAATCTCAATTCCTCGTCTACGCCGATTACGATTTGATCGAATTCGGCTTCAACCTCGCTACGATCCAGGTATCGTCTCTGAATCTCGTCTTTCAGGTTCCGAAGTTTGAATTTTTCCTGCAACTGGGAAAGCTCTTTCCTAAAAATGAGAAAGTATAGTCCGTTGGAAAGGAGTGCCCCGACAACCGCCTTCCAGCCAAAGTTGGTGAACATATGGGCCATACTCCAGTCCCAGGGACTGGCCACCATCAAAACGGGCGGGGCGGCAAAATGGGTCAGGGTCCCACAGACGGAGATATTGACAAACAATAGACCAATGGTGCCATATTTAAACCTCTCGCTCGGCTGCAACTCATACAGCTTGTCGGCAAGCAACAGTGCTGAGATGGTCATGGCGGCCGGTTCGGTAATGAAAGAACCCATAATGGGGCCTAGCGTTAGAATGGTAAACCACCATGCAGCCAAGGTCCCGCCCATCAGCTTGGCTATTTTCCACATGATGGATTCGGCAAGTTTCAGGATAGGCCGAGTCGCCGCCAGGGTCATAATGACCACCACAAACGCGGCCTCTGTAAAATTCACCCGTTCATCGGCATAAAAGACCACTGTAGACCAATCGTAAAAGACAAAGATTGTTATAAACAGGGCAACGGCCCAAATGCCGAACACGACTTCTACTTCTCCGAGGAAATGGAATAACCTGGCACCAAGATGAACCGAATGCTTATTCGCCAAACCTGCTGCTATTTTCTTTTTATGTTCGTGCTCCCATTGATGGGAAATAGCCAAAAACCTGCTGGTCAGAAACGTATGCATGATTGCACAGAAAAATATGAGGGTGGCAAGCACATTGAAGGGCTCTTGGCGGGCCCGGATTTTTAAGGTCTCCAGGATGCCGTCGGCGGCCTTGTCGTCGTAACTCTGGAGATCGTGAGGAAAGCTTCCAACACTGGAGTCGGTCACTTGCGCTCCCTGCGCATCCCCGACGTTTACCACCACCAACCCGATGAACAACAAAAAGAGTATGGTCATGAAGATCGAACGGTACTTCATGTCGAGCCCCTCTGGCTTAGCGGTATTTCTGTCCAAGTTTTCCATCCTAAAAGTTCATCTAGATAATATGAAATGAGCTGCCCTCGGGTGCGCCATATACCCATTGGAAAGCAGTAGGCGGGACCGATCAAAATAGAGGGTGATTTCGTTCTAATCAACATTTAACGCAAGCCGAACAGTGACGCTACTGAAAAATACTTGGCTGAATCCGAGTCAGGCCGCGTTAAGGCACTGAGTTATAAAGGATGTGGAGTTTGGTCCGACCTATATGCTCTATCAATGTAATAATTGCGAGTTCAGTTAGCTTGTCAACGTTCACGGCAAGGCGCGCCTCGCAGATAATGGCCATTCCCTTGTCAAG